>JAGQYZ010000402.1 GCA_020435865.1 Aequorivita sp.
ATGTCTCGCTATTTTCAAAAGAAGGGGTTTCAATAGGCTGAAAACCATACAATGAAAAGGTTTCCTTTATTATATTAAAAATATAATTACGTTTGGAAACTTCAGCCGGATTGAAATCACGTGTGCCTTTTGGTATGGATGGTTTTTTTGACAAAAGTTTTAATTTTTAAAATTTGTGTTCTCTGCTTGGCAAATATCATAAATAATAATGAAGTTTGCCACAATAAGATTGCTGTAATCACTATAAGCCTCACACTAATTCTGTAACTTTATCGCTTGTTTGCAGTCTAACGAGAAACACAAATTAAAAATATGTTTTCACTTTTCTGGGAAAATGTTCGCATCGCGCTAGATTCTATTAAAAGTCAGCTACTAAGAACCATCCTGACTATTGTTATTATTGCTATTGGCATTTGGGCGCTTGTGGGTATTTTGAGTGCTGTAAAAGCTTTGGAAACTACCATTTCTGGCAATTTTGCTTCTATGGGCGCCAATACCTTTAATATTCAGCAATATGAATTTTCCATTCAGATAAATAGAAGCGGCGAAAGAGAGAAAAAAAATCCAGTAATTAGCTATAACAACGTACGTGAGTTTTTGGAAAAATATGAATTTCCATCTACCAAAACTTCACTTTCTTTTCAGGGAACCTCTGCTGCCGAAGTGAAATACGGTTCCGAAAAAACCGATCCCGAAGTACAAGTTTATGGTGTGAACGAGAACTATCTAGATAATACTGGAACCGAAATTGACAAAGGAAGAAATTTTACAATTTTCGATATCCAAAACAATAATAAAGTCTGTTTGTTAGGTTCTGATTTTGAGAAAAATCTTTTTAAAAACGAAAACCCAATTAATAAAACCATAAGTATTCGCGGGGTTAAATTCAAAGTTATTGGTTTATTGAAATCAAAAGGTTCCACTTTTGGAAACAATCAGGATCTAAAGGTGCTGATTCCCGTTCAAGTTGCACGTGGAATCTATACACAGCCAAATATTAACTACAATATAAGCGTAAAAGTGGACGACAAAGAAATGATGGAAGCCGCGCAAGATGAAGCTATCATTACATTTAGAAACATTCGCGGTCTGAATCCTGTGGAAGCTAATAACTTTGGAATTGAACGTAGCGACGATTTAATAAACCGGATTGCCTCCATTACACAATATTTGGAAATTGCAGCGTGGATCATCAGCATCATTACCATTCTTGGTTCTTCCATTGCTTTGATGAATATAATGCTGGTTTCCGTATCTGAACGTACTCGCGAAATTGGTGTTCGGAAAGCGCTAGGCGCAAAGCGTTCCACTATTTCTACACAGTTTTTTATGGAAACCATTGTTATTGGTCAATTTGGAAGTATTTTGGGAATTATTTTGGGAGTTTTAACAGGTTTTGCTTTTGCTAAAATCTTCGAGTTTGATTTTACACTTCCATGGGCTGCAATGATTTGGGCGACAATTATAACGTTTATAGTTGCTATAATTGCAGGTTCTTACCCAGCTTCAAAAGCAGCGGGATTGGATCCAATTGAAAGTTTGAGGTACGAGTAACCAAATTTTAATATTCTGTATTTATTCGCTTAACAAATCACTAAAATAATTATAAAGTTCCCCTTTCGTAATTACAGAACCTTGTTGAATTAAAACAAAAATATCTTTGTTCCGATCGTCTTTGATAGCTTTTGTTGAAGTGTAAAGACTAACCGAATCATCGTGCAAGTTTTGCTGAAGCCATTTGTAGCCGTAATCCGTAGTAATGTCAATATTTTCGTTATCAATCTTAACAGCTATCAGTTCCAAGAATGCTTCAGTAATATGAAAAAGCATCAATTGCTTGGGTGAGATATGTTCCAGATAGTTCACTTTATTTAAAACTCCTTCCCAAATTAAATCGCTGAAAATATCTAGTTCTTGTTCTGCTACTTCTGGTTTTTCAGTTTTAAGCTTCTTCCATTCGTCAGCGGTTATGGATTGTGTGGCAAGAAAATTTATAAATTCCTGGTGCAGCTCTTCAAACTGCTCTTTTGTTAACCTAGCGTATTTCATAAGTATATAAAATAATAAAACCTTCCCCGAAATGAGAAAGGTTTTAAATCAATTAATTGTATTCTTTAGTTAGAATTCAATAAATCTTCTGATTTATCTTCAGATATTTCTTCTGATTCAGCTTTTACTTCTGGTTTAGCTTTTGCTTCCACTTTAGCTTTAGCCTTTGTTGCTGGCTTAGCTTCAGCCACAACTTCAAAAGTAAAGTTGGTTACCACATCTCTATGGAAACGGATAGTAGTATCATACTGACCAGTACGTTTAACAGCGCCACCAGCTATAACAATGTATTTTTTCTCAATTGAAACACCTTCTTTTTCAAGGGCTTCGGCAAGATCTCCGTTTGTTACAGAACCAAACAATTTATCACCCTCACCAGTTTTGGCAGTGATTTTAATTTCAAGTCCGTTTAGTTTTTCAGCCTGTTTTTTGGCTTCATCAACTACTTTCTTTTCTTTGAAAGCTCGCTGTTTCAAAGTTTCAGCCAATACTTTTTTTGCCGAAGGGGTTGCAAGCACTGCGTGCCCTTGTGGAATTAAAAAGTTTCTTCCGTAACCGTTTTTTACGCTTACAAGATCATCTGCAAATCCCAGATTTTCTACGTCTTTCTTTAATATAAGTTCCATAATGTTCTCTGGTTTTTATTTTAATAAATCGGCTACGTAAGGCATAAGTGCCAAATGGCGCGCTCTTTTAACGGCTACAGCCACTTTTCTTTGATATTTCAATGATGTACCGGTAAGTCTTCTTGGAAGAATTTTACCTTGTTCGTTTACAAATTTCAGTAAAAAATCTGCATCTTTATAATCAACATACTTAATACCAGACCTTTTGAACATGCAATATTTCTTGGTCTTGTTAGTATCTATATTCAGAGGAGTAAGATATCTGATCTCTCCATCTTTTTTTCCTTTTGCTTGTTGTTGTAATGTTGCCATAATTAAGCTGATTTTTTAGTGCGGTTTCTTCTTTTTTCTGCCCAAGCAATTGCGTGCTTGTCAAGGCTTACTGTAAGGTAACGCATAAAACGTTCGTCCCTTTTAAATTCAGTTTCTAATTCGTGTACTACTTCACCATCAACGGTGTACTCAAAAAGGTGATAAAAACCACTTTTTTTGTTCTGGATTGGGTAAGCAAGTTTTTTCAAGCCCCAATTTTCTTTGGATATCATCTTAGCACCTTTAGAAACAAGAAGATCTTCATATTTCTTTACTGTTTCCTTTATCTGATCTTCAGATAAAACGGGATTTAAGATGAAAACAGTTTCGTAATGATTCATAAAAAATCTATTAAAATTAATGATTAAAACCTTGGCTTTCTGCCAAAGAGGGTGCAAAAATACTACTTTATTTAATATTTTCAAACCTAATCTTAAATAGTCTCTAAAATTAGTTATTTTAGACGAAGTGTAACTTTTTTTCGATTAAAGTCAAAAAAAGTTGCATTTCATCGATTATATACCTAATATTGCCTTACGCAAAACCTACTATTGTGGAAAAAACAATTTTAAAATGTGCTATTGTAGATGATTCTACACTGCAAAGGCTTTCAATAGTGAAGCTTATACAAATGCACCCATCACTAGAGCTAGTTGGGGAGTATAAAAATGCTATTGAGGCCAAAATGGGTCTCGCCTCTACTGAAATGGACCTTATTTTCCTGGATATCGAAATGCCCATTCTTTCTGGGTTTGATTTGTTAGACGATATTCAAAGAAAGCCCCAGGTCATTTTTGTTACTGGTAAAACCAAATATGCTTTCAAAGCATTTGATTATGATGCCGTGGACTACCTTAGAAAACCCATAGCTAAAGATCGTTTTTTGAACGCAGTTCACAAAGCAATTACCAATCATAAACTTAAAAATGAGGAAGGCTTTGATGATGAAGATTTTATCTTCGTAAAAAGCAATCTGAAAAAGCGAAAAGTTTTCTTGAACGAACTGCGATACATTGAAGCTTTGGGCGATTATGTGAAATTGGTCACCGAGCACGATTCGCTGGTGGTTCTCTCTACCATGAAAGCGTTTCAAGCACTATTGCCTAGTGATCGGTTTTTACGAATCCACAAATCATATATTGTGAATTTGGACAAAGTACAGCGCTACAATAGCAAGACTATTGAATTGGACAAAGACAAATTGCCTTTGAGCCGAAACAGAAAAGCAGATCTTGTTGAAGCTTTGGCAGCTACACAGAATACTTAGTAATTATCTACATCAATATTGACGCGGACGCTTGAAAATTCCTTGATGGAATTGAAACTACGTTGCACGTTTTCTATATATTTTTTCGTCATTTCCAAGGATTGTTTCTTTGGAATTTTGACAAGTAGATTGATGATGTATTTATTTTTAATTCTTCCAATAGGTGGTGGCTCTGGCCCCAAAATATTTTCTTTGAACTGAATTTCCAGCGCTTGCCCAAACCACGTTGAGCCTTTCTGCACACGTGCTAAATTTTTATCCTTAAACACAATTTTTATGGTTCTGAAAAAAGGGGGATATTTATAATTGTAGCGCTCTTCCAACTGTTCTTTATACATCGCTTCGTAATCGTTCACGCTAACTTGCTTCAAAATTTGGTGGTACGGATTGTAAGTCTGTATCAAAACCTTACCGCGCTTTTGGGTGCGTCCTGCCCTACCCGAAACTTGTTGCAATAATTGAAAACTACGCTCGTGAGCCCTAAAATCTGGAAAATTTAATAAATTATCTGCGTTCATCACGCCAACCAAACTTATATTTCTAAAATCCAAACCTTTGGCGAGCATCTGCGTTCCCACCAATATATCAATTTCTTCGTTTTCCAAAGCCTCTATCAATTTTGAATACGCATGCTTGCCTTTAGTCGTATCTTGGTCCATTCTGGCTATTTTGTGGTTTGGAAACAACGTTTTCAATTCCGTTTCAATCTGTTCTGTGCCGAAACCTTTGGTATCCAAGGTTTCACTTCCGCAGGCAATGCAGCTTTGCATCATTGCCATATGATACCCACAATAGTGGCAGCGCAATTGGTTTTTATGCTGATGGAACGTTAAACTAACATCACAATTTGGACATTGTGGTGAAACACCGCAAGTAGTACATTCCACAACCGGTGAAAAACCTCTACGGTTCTGAAAAAGAATTACTTGTTCGCCATGCTTTAAAACCTCACGCATTTCTTCCAGCAATCGATCACTGAAATGGCCCGTCATTTGCTTTTTTCGGTTTTTTTCTTTTACATCTACCAATTCAATATCTGGCATCAAAACATTTCCGAAGCGCTTTTTTAGTGTAACCAATCCAAACTTTCCTGTTTTTGCGTTGTGGTAACTTTCCAGCGAAGGCGTTGCAGAGCCCATTAACAATTTTGCTTTGTGAAGGCTTGCCAAAACAATTGAACTATCACGAGCATTGTAGCGAGGTGCGGGACTATATTGTTTAAAAGATGGTTCGTGTTCTTCATCAACAATTATAAACCCTAAATTTTTAAAAGGAAGGAATAAAGACGAGCGTGCGCCAATAACTACTTGTGCTTTCGGTTTTTCAGCAAGTACATTGTTCCAAACCTCAACCCTTTCGTTTACTGAAAACTTGGAATGATACACCGAAATCTTTTCGCCAAAATATTTCTGGAGACGGCTAATCAACTGTGTTGTTAAAGCAATTTCGGGAAGCATATACAAAACTTGCTTTCCAGTTGCAATCACTTCTTCAATCAGCCGCACATAGATTTCTGTCTTTCCGCTGGAAGTGACACCGTGAAGCAATACCACATCATTAGTATCGAAAGAAGTTTTTACCTCATCGTAAGCCTTTGTTTGTGCTTCATTCAAGGTTTTAATTTCTGAAGAAGCTTCGCCAGAAAATTCAACACGATCATGTTGAATAAAATATTCTTCCAAAATACCTTTATCAATCAAAGATTTCAGCGTTGCCGCAGATGCTTCACTTTTCTTTTGAAGTGCCTTGGAACTGATTGGCTTTTTGGTTTGGCTATTCAGCATAAAAAGATTCATAAGCACATCGCGCTGTTTGGGAGCACGAGTTAAGGAATCTAAAAGTTCCCGAAGGTTTTCTTCGGAAGTGTATTTTTTTGAAAGTTTTATATAGCGTTTCAGTTTCGGCGTGTATTGTTCGTAAACCGTTTCTTCAACTTCAATAATATGCTTGTCCAACAATTTTTGGATTACAGAAACGATGTTTCTTCTATCTAAAATGGAACGCGCATCGTTAATGTGCAGTGATGATTGATGTTGCAAGGCTTCATACAAAACAAATTCATCATCGCTTAAAGATTCTTCACCCTGAAAGTTTCGAGAAGAAAGTTTGATGATGGTTTCACTTTCCAGCAGAAAAGCGCTTGGAAGTGCTGCTTTTATTACTTCGCCCAAAGAGCACATATAATATTTGGCTATCCATTCCCAATGTTTTAGTTGAACAGTTGTGAGGATTGGTTCTTCATCAAGAATATGATCAATTGATTTTGTTTCATAACCAACAGGTGGCTGATCGTGTACTTGATAGACAATTCCTGTATATACTTTGGATTTTCCAAAAGGAATAGCCACCCGCATGCCCTGTTTCAGAAAGGCAGCCTCATCCTTGTTCACACTATAAGTGAAGGTTTGCTTTAGTGGAATAGGAAGGATAACGTCTATGAAATACACTCTAGAAAAGTTATTGGGTTACTGTTTTCTGAATAAAAAAAGCCACCAAAATTGGCGGCTTAAAGATACTGTTTTTAATGTTTTTTAGTTAACGCGACTCCAGGTTTGTGTTCTGCCCAAAAGAGAGAAACCTATATAGCCTCGAACATCAAGTTTATTAGGGCCATCAAGTTCTATGTAGCATTTATAGACTTTTCCATTGTTTGGATCCATAATGGTGCCGTCGTTGTATTCATCGCCATCTTTTTCGAGGCCTTTTATGATTACGAGTCCCAAAATAGGCTTGCCTTTATCAGAGCCTGGACATTCATCGCAAGTAGCATTTTTCTTTGCTGGATTTAGTATCTCTACTACCTTTCCATAGATTTTTCCGTTTTGTTTGTAGATTTCAACAATAGATTTTTCTTCGCCAGTTTCGTCATCAACGGTTTTCCATTTTCCGGTTACGTCTTGCGCCACGGCCGTCATAACAGTAAGGGCAACAAGGGAGATAGTTAAAAGTATTTTTTTCATAGTTTAAAATTTAGGTTTGTTATTAAAGTTTGTCTTTTAGCTGCCTTATTGAAACATTTAATTCAAAACCCAGCAGCAAGAGGTTTGCATTTATCCAAATATAGAACATCAAAATTAAAAGTGCACCAATGGAACCATATAACTCGTTATAATTTGAAAAATTATTTATGTAAATTCCAAATAAATAAGTTGTCAGGACAAAGAGTGCCGTTGTTGTAGACGCTCCAATTGAAAAAAAGCTTGAAGCTTTTCCTTCCTTGGTTCCAAAATAATACAATGTGGCAATAACCACATAGATCATTATTAAAAAAACAATAAATTGAAAGAACGAAATCCAGAAAAGGTCATTCTTTATATAAGCTCTGGACTTAAGGTCATGGATAAGATATTCGCCATATAAAATAACCCCAACTGAAGTTAACAACAACAATGCCAAGAAGATTGAAACCACCAACGCCACAAAATACTGCCTAAAAAAACTACGGTTTATGTTTACGTGGATAGAATGCTCAAAAGCACTGAATATTGCATTCACACCATTTGCAGATAAAAAGATTGATAGAAAAAAAACAATAGATATTAGGCCCGCTCTGGGGTTTACAGCAATATCCGCAATAATTGGATAAAAAAACTGTGAAGTCTGCGCTGGCAAAAGCGCCTCAAAGAATATCAAAAATCGTGTTTGAAAACCATCAATAGGTATGTATGGAATAAGATTAAGCAGAAATAACAAAAATGGAAAAAGGGCAAGAAAAAAACTATAAGCAATGGAGCTGGCCCGGAAGGAAAAAGTTCCTTTTATAATTCCAGTGCCATAAACGTCCAATAAATTATATAATGAAAACTCACCCAGCCCAGGAAGTTTTATCCTTTTACTGAACTGCACTAACTCCCTGATAACGGGAATGTTTATTTCCTTTTTTTCTTCACTCATTTAACAGCTTTTAGGCTCAAGTCCATATTGTAAACTGAATGTGTTAAAGCGCCACTGGAAATATAATCTACACCACATTCTGCATAGTGTCTTGCTGTTTCTAAGGTGATGCCGCCGCTTGATTCCGTAAGACATTTTCCGTTTATAAGCTTTACTGCCTTGCGTGTATCTTCATAATTGAAATTGTCTATCAAAATTCTGTAAACTCCTTCTGACTTAAGTATTTCTTCTATTTCTGAAAGGTTTCTTGCTTCAACAATTATTTTAAGGTTAAGCTGATTTTCCTTTAAATACTTTTTCGTCTTTTCAATGGCTTTTGTTATTCCACCGCAGAAATCTATGTGATTGTCTTTTAGCATCACCATGTCATACAAAGCAAAACGGTGGTTCTCCCCGCCTCCAATTTTTACGGCCCACTTTTCTAAAGCACGGATTCCGGGCGTGGTTTTACGGGTGTCAAGAATTTTGGTATTGGTTCCTTCTAGTAATTTTACATATTCATTGGTTTTGGTGGCAATGGCGCTCATACGCTGCATTGCGTTCAAAACCAATCTCTCAGACTTTAATATGGATTGCGAAAGGCCTGAAACGTAAAAACACACATCGCCATACTTTACGGGGTTTCCATCATTTATTTTTATATCCAGTTCTAAACCTGGATCAACATATTCAAAAACTTGGCGGGCAAACTCTACACCAGCAATGATGCCTTCGTCTTTTACCAATAGTTTTGCCGAACCTCTTGCATCTTCAGGGATGCAGGCAAGGGAACTATGATCGCCATCGCCCACATCTTCACGGATGGCGTTGGCAATAATGATATCTATTTCTTTGTTGAATTGTTTCTGTGAAATCATAGCAACGAAATTTTAGCTAAAATACTTAAAATGTTTGAAGGACGAAGTGGGAAGTGGGAAGTAGCAACTTTTATCTTTGTATTTTTGGTTTCTGAAACGTTTTTAATGAAAATAACGCTGCTCGCCATAGGCAAAACCGACAACAACCAACTGCAAACCTTGATGGATGATTACACCAAAAGGTTGGGGTTTTATATTCCGTTTGAATTGGAAGTGATTCCAGATGTGAAAAACGCCAAGAATCTTTCCGAAGCACTACAAAAACAGGCTGAGGGCGAAGAAATATTAAAACGAACTTCTACCGCCGATGTTTTGATTCTGTTGGATGAAAAAGGGAAAACTTATACTTCGGAAGGGTTTGCAGAATTTCTTCAGAAGAAAATGAACAGTGGGTTGAAGAACCTGATCTTCGTGATTGGTGGGCCATATGGGTTTAGTGAAGCTGTTTATGCACGCGCCAACGGAAAG
>JAGQYZ010000403.1:0-1884 GCA_020435865.1 Aequorivita sp.
GTACACCATCATAATCTGTCCCAATCCAAATAGTTTCAAATGAATCCTGAAAAAGTGCGCTAATTCCTTTTACACGCAACTTATAGGGAATGGTAATTTCTTTAAAAGTATTTTGCTTTGGATTAAAAACAACCAATCCTTCATCCGTAGCTAAAAGCAAGTTACCATCCTTCAATAAAAGAATATCCTGTACTGAATAAATAGCTGGAATATTTTTGCTCTCTTTTGTATACCACCAGCTAGATATTTCATAGGTTTTTGTATTTATTTTAGATAGGCCAGCATTGGTGCCTAGCCAAAGATTATCACCTTCTT
Organism: Aequorivita sp.; assembly: GCA_020435865.1. GTDB lineage: Bacteria > Bacteroidota > Bacteroidia > Flavobacteriales > Flavobacteriaceae > Aequorivita. Next base: position 316 of record JAGQYZ010000403.1, read on the forward strand.
CTACCATTGTTTTTATAATCCGCCCTGCAAGACAATCAGTGCAATCGCCAACTTCAGTAAAATTTGTAAACTGCTCTAATTGGGGATTGTATTTTGAAAGCCCTTTTGAAGTACCTATCCAAATATTGTTGTTTTTATCCTCGAGGATACTTCGGATTTTATGATTAAGCAATGAGTTTTCTATACTGTCTTCTGAAACAGTAAAAATTTTAAAATGTAAGCCATTTCCACGATTAAGCCCGTTTGAGGTTCCTATCCACATATACCCCTGACTATCTTGATAAAAGGTTGTAATATCTGCATTTGATAGCCCTTCAGAAACGCCGTAATGCTGAAATGAAATATGGCTTTGTGCTTTTACTATTTTTGGAGAAAGCAATAAAAGTGATACCCAGAGTATTAAAAATTTCATTTGAAAATGGTTGGTTATTTAAAATTACAAAATAATCGTAATGCAATAATTACCAATTATTTATTATCCTAATTAAACCAAGGAAAATACTAAAATAAAAATAGGGGTAACATTACCCGTTTGGGTAGTATGCTTTTTAAATTAGAGAGTTTTTACTTTTTCTCTGTAAGCATTTTAATTTTAATTGTGAAAGCTGCAAAAAGTAAAGTCATAAATGGGCTTAGCCAATTGAACACCGCATAGCCTGCATAATGCAAAGTATCAACTCCAAGAACGCCACTTTGGTACGCTCCACATGTATTCCAAGGAACCAATACTGAAGTTACGGTACCAGAATCTTCCAAAGTTCTTGATAGGTTTTCTGGAGCAAGACCCTTATCCTTAAAAGCTTTGGCATACATTTTCCCTGGAATTACAATAGCAAGATATTGATCGCTAGCGGTAACATTTAATGCTAAACAACTAATAACTGTACTTGCAAAAAGGCCAAAAACGGTATGAAACATTTTTAATAAAGCTTTACTAATGGTTGCCAAAGCGCCAATTGCGTCCATAATTCCACCAAAGGTCATGGCGCATAGTATCAGCCAAATTGTTCCCAGCATCTTGGTCATTCCACCAGCTGTAAATAAACCTTTTAAGGCTTCATTATCTGTTGGGATTGAAGTTTCAACTGTTATGGCATTCATAATTCCCTTATATGCGGTCTGAAAATCTAAATGCGTTCCTCCGCCTATCGCTGTTACTATTTCAGGTTGAAAAATCAATGCAGCTAAGCCCCCTAAAAGAGTTCCAATCAATAAGGCTATTAAAGGAGAGGTTTTCATAACAATTAGCCCGATTACAATAATAGGGACTACAAATAACCACGGACTAATATTAATTGCATCATTTACAGCTGCTAAAATTAAGTGTGTATCCGCTTTCCCCGTAGTATCCAAATTGAGCCCAATTATTATAAAAACGATTATTGTAATAATGATAGTCGGCGTAGTGGTATAGAGCATGTAACGAATGTGCGTAAACAAATCCGTCCCCGCCATTGCAGGAGCAAGGTTTGTGGTATCACTCATCGGTGAAATTTTATCACCAAAATAAGCTCCGGAAAGTACCGCTCCGGCAGTCATTCCTAAAGGGACGTGCAGCGCATCTGCAAT
>JAGQYZ010000403.1:2022-3211 GCA_020435865.1 Aequorivita sp.
GGAATAATACCACTAATGAGCCAAGTTCCCGCCAAAGCTCCAACCATCAATAAAATCAAAATGGCACTTGCAGTGGATTTAATATTTACAGCTACTTCTTCCAGCATTTGTTCAAAACTCACTTTATTGAAGAAACCAACAATAGCTGCAACAGCTCCGCCAAGCAAAAGAACAAATTGATTTGACCCACTTAAAGCGTCGCTTCCGTAGGTATAAACATTGTATGCCAACATACCTATAAGTGCAAAAACAGGAATTAACGCCTCCCAAATATTGAGCTCTATATTTTCTACTACTTGATCATCTTTTGGATCGGTGGGCTTAATGTCTTGACTTTGCATAGGGAAGTTTTAAAAATGGATTGTAATGTTACGATTTTGTAAAAACCTATGCAAATTTTATCTTCCCTTGCAGTGGTGGATCACATGCTTTTTTCCAGTAGGTTGTGGTTTGGGTTGTGAGGCTTGTGGCGTAAGGAGTGAAAAGTGGGTCTTGATCGCATCGGCACAAATCCCAATATGCTGGTGCGATTTGAAATTCACTCGGTCACCGAGGTGATTGTTACTCTTATTTGCGAGAGTAGTCATTGCAATGGTAGTAGGGCAAATCGAAGATTCAGTATAGCAGCCTATGAGGTTACCTGCCTCAATACTTAGGAACTTAAATAAAAGCCCCCTGAGGAATGTACCCATAAAAAATCGCCCGCTAATTTTAGCGGGCGATTTCATTTCTAACATATAACAATTAATAATTATGAAAAATTATTCTTTCAACAAGCGTTTGGTTATCTGTCCGTCCTTGCCTGTTATTTTTACATAATAAGTTGCTGCGGACAGTTGCTGTACGTCTATTGGTTTCACCGTGCCCATTCCGTGGAGGTCAGCGGTCTGCACCAATCTTCCCCTTAGGTCATAGATCTCCAATGTTTGTAGATCAATGCCTTGTGGGTTGCTGATGTTCAGCGTGTTCTTCGTTGGAACGGGGTATAGTGTGATTGTACCAAGATCTTGGTTGTGGTCGCCCGCACCAAGGATGCTCTCCACGGTAAGCTCAAACTCACAAGTACTTGTGTTGCCATACGCGTCCGTAGCCGTTAGCGCAATGGTGTAGACACCATCAGGCAGCGGTGTTCCCGGGGCGGGATCCTGTGTGGTTATATCCACTGGGTCCGTACAGTTGTCAACTGCCG
>JAGQYZ010000403.1:3255-3382 GCA_020435865.1 Aequorivita sp.
AGTAATCAGGCAAAATATAGAACAGGTTGCCAGCGCCCGGATCAACGGTCTGGTCCGCAGGACAGGTAATTACCGGTGCAAGCAGGTCAACTGCTGTTACCGTTGCCGTACAGGTGCTCAGGTTGCC
>JAGQYZ010000404.1 GCA_020435865.1 Aequorivita sp.
GTTGTACCTACTTTCTTTATATGGCGAATTGCTAAGCGTAAGGATTTTTAGCGTTTAGTATATGAAGCGTAGCATCTTGTTGGGCACAATGATTTCATATAATAAAGGTGTTAGTATAGATTTTTTACTCTCTTAAAATCTTATTCATTTTGCGGCCTTTTGCTAATTCATCTACCAATTTGTCCAAATATCTTATTTGTCGGATTAATGAATTATCTATTTCCTCAATTCGATAGCCACAAATTACTCCTTTTATAAGTTTAGCATTGGGGTTCAGATTTGCTTGCAGGAAGAATTCTTCAAACGTAACTTTATCATCAATTAGCTTTTGAATTTTGTTTTCATCAAATCCCGTCAACCACTCTATCACTTGGTGTAGTTCTTCTTTTGTCCTTCCTTTCTTCTCAACCTTTGTAACATAATGTGGGTAGACAGAGAAAAACTTCATTTTTGCTATTCTTTCATTATGTTTGGATGTTGCTTTCATCTTTTCTATCAAATTTTTAGTAAAATGTGAATAAACGCCATTATAGTTTTATTCCTTCCCATAGGGTTATATTGTATAGTTACTAATATACAAATTTACCCATTTCTAACCGCTAACACCCCTTATCACCCAATCCGAACCCGCACATCCACAGCCGTAATGCCCCACTGTTTACCAATCAATGGATTGAGATCCATTTCTGTAATTTCTGGAGCAGCTTCCACCAAAGCGGAAAGCCGTTGAATGATTTCCACAAATTGGTCTTCGTTAACTCCTTCTTGACCCCTAGCGCCTTGAATGAGTTTGTAACCGCGAAGCGATTGCACCATTTTATGTGCTTCATTTTTTGAAATAGGGCTTAATCCAGCAGCCACGTCGTTCAGCACTTCTATAAAAATGCCGCCCAGACCACAAAGAATGGTATGGTTAAAACCGGGTTCCTTTGTTACGCCCAGAAACAGTTCTATCCCTGCCAATTGTGGCTGCACCATTACCGCCGTTGCGGAATCTATTTTCATCAGCAAATCAAAGGTTTCCGAAACTTCTTCTTTGGAAGTAATATTCATTACCACTCCTTTTGCATCGCTTTTGTGCAGTGGACCAACAACTTTCATCACCACGGGAAAATCCATGGAACCCATTTTGGAATGTATTGCTTCCTTTGAGTTTTCAACGATTTCCACAACATGCGTAATTCCGGCAGCGTCCAACAACTTCTCAGTTTGCGGAGCATGGAGATAGCCCTCGGAAGCAGTATCAATTATGTTCCGTATTTTTTCAACGTCAATTTTCGGAAGTGAAATTTCTTCTGAAATAGGCTCCGGGGTTTTAAAAACCTGCGAAAGTGCTTTTCCCAAAACCACTTCATCGGGAAAGTTGATGTGGCCTTTTTTTAAAAAGGATTGAATCTCGCGCTGTGCGTTCACCACGGAAGGCAAAACGGGGAAAATGGGTTTGTTGCAAACCTCCAATTTCACACTCAAAATATTGTAAACATTCTCAACATCAAAAAGTCCGGGGCTACCAAAAACCACAACCATTGCATCAATGTTTTCAAATTTATGTTCACAGTAATCTATAATAATGCCCAGCTGTTCCGCCGTTCCCGTTGCCAGAAAGTCAATGGGATTGTTAATGGACGAGCCGGGATAAAGGAAACTTTTCAGTTTTTCGGCATTGAGCCCGGATATTTCAGGAACCTTTAGACCACCTTTTGAAAGCTCATCCGCTAGCATTACTGCCGAACCGCCCGCATGGGTTATGATGGCAATGTTTTTCCCTTCCAACTTTTTATAGTTGAAAATGGAGGCCACGCTCAGCAGTTCCTCCCGGCTACTGCAATACACAATGCCCGCTTTGTTAAATAGCGCACGCACCGTCATATCGTTACTGGCAATAGCACCTGTATGCGAAGTTGCGGCACGGCTGCCTTCGGCGGTACTTCCCGCTTTGATGGCGGCTATTTTAGCGCCTTTTTTTATGAGTGAGGAAGCGTGTTTCAGCAATTTTTGCGGATTGGAAATGGTTTCCAAATAAAGTAGTTTTATTAACGGATCCTTTTCAGCATTGAAATGTTCGTCCATATATTCCAAAATGTCCTCAACACTGTTCTGTGCTGCATTTCCAATGGAAAATACATTTGCAAAGGAAACACCCAAAGCCATTCCCGCTTCCATAATAAAAACGGCAGTAGCGCCCGAACCGGAAATAAGGTCACACCCTTTTGGATTGAACTGTGGCACTGGAGCCGTAAAAAC
>JAGQYZ010000405.1 GCA_020435865.1 Aequorivita sp.
TAAATGTTACGGGGTAATCATAATCTTTAATACGGTTATTTAATGCCGCAACAAAAATCTCTGGAAAAATAGAATCTTTTGATTTAAAATATTTTTTTTCCCAAATCAAAGCCTCTTCCAAGTTTCTCTTATGTTCTATTTTTTCCTTTATATATTCTAGAAACTGGCCTTCCGAAAAATTATCCTCATTAAAATGAACACTATCATAAGTAAAAACTACATTTACTTTTTCTTGTGATGCTAAAAAAGCCATCTCTTTTTTATCGAGCCTAATATGTTGTGCGTTCAAAAATTGGTTGCTAAAGGCGAAAAATATAATTGTAGCAAAAAGTAATTTCTTCATTATTTAATTTTCGCCCAAAAATAGAAATAATTATGAAGTATGGAATTGTTTTCTATTTTTACTAAAAACTAATCATGAAGAATTTATTTTTTCTTTCCTTTTTGCTTTTCAGTATCGGAGTTTCCGCTCAAGAAGAAGCTCTAATTTCTGAAAGCAAAGCCGCGCAAATAGAACTTAATGAAGAATTCAGTAATCCCGAGACCACTATTTTGGAACCCGATGATTTTAAAGATTTTCACGGTTTGGAATTCTACCCAATAAATGAAAAATTTATAGTTAAGGCCAAATTTGTTCGCACCCCAGATGAAAAACCATTTTTAATGCCAACAACCACTTCGCGAACACCGGAATATGTAAAGTATGGCGAAGCTCATTTCAGTATTGATGAAAAGGATTTTGTGTTGACCCTTTTTAAAAGTACCCAGCCCTATGACGAGCCTGGTTATGAAGATTATCTTTTTCTACCCTTCACAGATCTAACCAGTGGCGATGGTTCTTATGGAGGAGGAAGATTTTTGGACCAACGTATTCCCAAAGGAGATACAATCGTCATTGATTTCAATAAAGCTTATAATCCATACTGTGCTTATAGCCATCGCTTTTCGTGCCCTATTCCGCCAAAGGAAAACGACCTTTTAATTAGAATTGAAGCAGGAGTGAAAGCTTTTGGGAAACATTAGTGAAGAATAAATTTCTTATATAAAAAAAGCCCTGGAAATATTTACAGAGCTTTTTTTATTTTGTCAATAGGAAATTAATCTTTTACACACCTGCAAGGAACTCCTCTATTTTTTGAAGTATTTTCTGTAAATACATAAGCTTGATCCGCAAAAACCGCTTTTGTATAAAAATTATTGGTGTTTTGAAAAGGAGTGGTTTTAGAACCAATATTTGTTCTCCTTTCCAACTCCTGAAAAAATCCAGCCTCATTTCTAATACCACTGGGTAAAGCTGTAAAACCACTACTATTGGTGGCGGGAAGTCCGGGTGGGTTCCAAAGATTCGTGGATCTTAAATTAACTGAGGCGTGATCTCCTCCAGCGTAATTAATCATATCTTGCAATTCTTCATAACTCGGCACATGCCATCCCTCGGGACATATATTACGTGTGTCAGATAATGCATAGCCATTATATAAATTGCCATAAATGGCGGCTATAGCAGGATCATTATCATATTGAGACCAAGCGCCTGAAGTTGTATTTTGCCATTGCCCATCATCAGTAATATTCTGTATCGGAGAACCATCTCTGTAATGGGTGGTTTTAAGATTCTCTTTCATCCAGCACATAGGGCCAATGTTAACTATTTCATATTCATTTCCATCAATATCTGTAATTGTTGGCGGACAGTTTGCTGTAGTTCCTGAAATTACTGGCTCACGACATCCAGGTACAGCAGTTTTATTATTAAAATAATTA
>JAGQYZ010000406.1:0-2357 GCA_020435865.1 Aequorivita sp.
GTGAGTAATTACATCAACCCCAACAATAGAAGTTTTGATATTCAGATTGAAATTCCAAACAAAGATGGCTTAGTAAAACCAAATCTTATTGCAACCGTAAAAGTGAATGATTATAGTGCAGAAAACGCCATAACTGTTCCAGAAAACATTTTACAAGAAAATGCCCAAGGCGAAACCATTGCTTATTTATATCAACCAATCAATGATTCCATAGGCACTGCGAAGCGTGTGCTGCTTGAAACAGGACTTTCATACCAAAACCATACAGAGGTGAAATCTGGTCTGAAAAAAGGTGATACCATAATTAAAGAAGGTGCAAAAACTCTTCGCGACGGTCAAAAAGTAATCATCAAAAATTAAGAAACCCATTACGTCATGAGTAAAAATCCGTATAAAGAATTTAGCATATCGTCCTGGGCCATTGACAATAAAATGACGGTCTATGTAATTATGGCTATCATCCTATTTTTGGGTGCTTTTGCTTATTACAGTATGCCGCGCGAGGCTTTCCCTGAAATCATTGAAACCAAAATCTATGTTAGCTCCGTAAACCCTGGAAATTCTGCAGAGGATGTGGAAAAATTCATTACCGAACCTTTGGAACAAGAGTTTAAGGACATAGCTGGTGTGAAGGAAATTACATCCACTACACTTCAGGATTACTCTATTATTATTGTAGAGTTTGAGGAAAATGTTGAAATACCAGTAGCGAAACAGTCGGTTAAGGACAAAATGGACCAAGTAAAGGCAGAAACCACTTGGCCCACACTAACCAATGGTGGAAAGGTAGAGCCCAATGTTTTCGATTTGAACTTTTCTGAAGAAATGCCCATCCTCAACATTAACCTTACGGGAGATTACCCCGTACAGCAGTTGAAGGATTATGCTGAATATCTTCAAGATAAAATTGAATTACTTCCTCAGATAAAGGAAGCAACTATACGTGGAGCTGAGGAAAAGGAAGTGGAAATCGCAGTCGATATCTATAAAATGACCGCTTCGCAGGTAAGTTTTGATAACATCATCAATGCAGTAAAAGGTGAAAACAACACCATTTCTGGTGGAAACATTATTACAAGCGGCGTTCAAAAAAACATACGTATTACAGGTGAAATTGAAGACCCTAAAGAGCTTGAAAATGTTGTCGTTAAAAAAGACGACGGGGTTATTTTCCTTAAAGATATTGCAACTATAAAATTTAAGGAAAAGGATGCTACTACCTATGCGCGTGAATACGGCAAGCCCGTAGTGATGCTCGATGTGAAAAAACGTGCCGGAAAAAATATGATTGAGGCCGTAGAGCAAATTAAAAAAATTGTGACCGAAGAACAGGAAAATTATCTTCCGAAAAGTTTACACATTAGTTTAACAAACGACCAATCCATCAAAACCGAAAACCAAGTGAACGATTTGGTGAACAACATCATTTTCGGGGTAATCTTGGTTGTACTGGTTTTGATGTTTTTCTTAGGTTTCAGAAACGCACTTTTTGTAGGTTTTGCTATTCCGCTATCTATGTTGATGTCTTTATTTATCCTTTCTTCATTGGGCTTTACGCTAAACACGATGGTGCTTTTTGGACTCGTTATGGGTCTGGGAATGCTGGTAGACAACGGTATTGTGGTAGTGGAGAACGTGTACACATTGATGAGTGAAGGCATGTCGCCCCGAAAAGCCGCCAAACAAGGTATGGGCGAAATCGCTTGGCCTATTATTGCTTCCACAGCAACCACACTGGCTGCATTTTTCCCGCTTGGACTTTGGCCCGGTATGATTGGTAAGTTTATGATTTATTTCCCAATCACACTCTCGGTGGTACTTTCATCCTCACTTTTTGTGGCGCTTATTATAAACTCCATGCTTACTTCAGAATTTATGAAAACGGAAGAAGAATCCATGACAAAAAAGAAACTTATCCGTTGGAGTTTGATTTTGCTGGGCGTGGGTATTATACTCTTGGTTGCAGGTTTTTCGATGGATGTAGCCGCTTTCCGTGGTTTTGGAAACCTTGCTATTCTTTCTGCAATTATGCTTTGGATTTACAAATATTTCTTGGCTGGCGCCGTGGATTATTTTCAGTACAAATCCCTTAAAAAGCTAGAGAATTTTTATGAAAAAACTTTGAAATATGCTTTGCGTGGAAGAAAAGCCTACGTGTTTTTCTTTGGAACCATTGCACTATTAATAATGTCTTTCATTTTAGTTGGAATTGCACAACCAAATGTGCTTTTCTTCCCAGAAAATCAGCCGAATCAGATTATTACTTACATTGAATATCCACAGGGAACAGACATTGAAAAAACAAACGAGCTAACCAAGCAAGTTGAAAAGCGTGTTTTTAAAGCCATTTCAAAATA
>JAGQYZ010000406.1:2451-3071 GCA_020435865.1 Aequorivita sp.
AGCAACGAAATGCCACAAAAAGGAAAAATAACCCTTTCCATGCGCGATTTTCAATTGCGCCGTGGCGTTAAGAGTAGTACCGTTTTGGAAGAAGTGCGAGATGCCGTAAAAGGCTTCCCAGGTGCGTCTATTATTGTTGAAAAAGATGCTGCTGGTCCGCCGGTAGGCTATCCAATCAACATTGAATTGAGTGGCGAGAATTATGAAGAAATGCTTCGACAAGCTGAAAACCTGCGTTCTTATATTGAAGGTTTGGGCATCAGCGGTATTGAGGAATTGAAAATAGACGTTAACAAAAGTAAACCCGAAATGGACGTGACCGTGGACCGTGAAAAAGCGGGCCAACTGGGCATTTCTACAGGACAGATCGGGCAAACCTTACGCCGCGCTATATTTGGCGAAGAAGCTTCCACCTATAAAGAGGGCGATGACGATTACGAAATAAACGTTCGCCTTTCCGAGAAATCTCGCTATGACGAAAGCGCACTTTTCAACCAGCCTATCACTTTTAGGAACAATCAAGGAAAAATTGTGCAGGTTCCTATTTCGGCAATGGTTACGAAGAAAAATACGGCTTCCTTCAGTTCCATAAAAAGGAAAGATTTAAAAAGAACAATTAC
>JAGQYZ010000407.1 GCA_020435865.1 Aequorivita sp.
GTAAAAACTTAAACTTTTCTTAGCATTTTTAGGCATTTGTTAAGATTTTTAATACAAATTAAATAAAGGAGTTTTTTAATATTTTAGAAATAGTACTTTTATTAAAAAATAAACGATGCAAAATAAAACAGCTTTTATAACAGGGGCAACATCAGGAATTGGAATGGCTACTGCAAAGCTTTTCGCAAAAAATGGAGTGAAAGTAATCCTTTGCGGAAGAAGGGAAGATAGGTTGAAAAAACTTTTGAAAGACCTTTCTGAATTTACTGAAGTCTACACTTTAAATTTTGATATTCGCAAAAAAGAAGATGTTTTTATGGCAGTAAAATCACTTCCGGAGCAATTTTCAAAAATTGACATTTTAATAAATAATGCAGGAAATGCCCACGGAATGGATACAATTGACGAAGGAAATACGGAAGATTGGGACGCGATGCTGGACATAAATGTGAAAGGTTTATTGTACGTTTCTAAAGCAATACTTCCAAAAATGATTGAACAAAAAAGTGGTCATATTATTAATATTGGGAGCACCGCAGGGAAGGAAGTTTATCCAAAAGGAAACGTTTATTGCGCAAGTAAACACGCCGTAGATGCGATAAATCAAGGCATGCGAATTGATTTGAATGGCAAAGGAATAAAAGTAGGAGTCATCAACCCTGGAATGGTTGAAACTGAATTTAGTGAAGTTCGTTTTAAGGGCGATTCAAAAAAAGCAGAAAAAGTGTATCAAGGCTTTACACCGCTAAAACCAGAAGATATTGCAGATATTATTTGGTTTACAGTAACACGTCCATCACATGTAAATATTGCTGATTTGACTGTGATGTGTTTGGATCAAGCTTCTTCAACTATCGTGAATAAAAAATGATCAATAAGCGCCTTCTTATCAAAAACCTCCTCGCCCATAATGACGAGAGTAGTTTTTATGATAAAAAGCGAAAGATTGACCTTGGCACTAAAGAAGGAAAAGCGAAATTCCTGAAACATATTTGTGCGTTAAGCAATAGCAATCCAGCAAATAATTCCTTTATAGTAATTGGCGTTGAGGACGAAACCAATGAAATTAGAGGCGTAGATTTTTTTGATGATAGTAAAATCCAAAATCTTGTAAATGCTTACCTCACAAATGCGCCGTTGATAATTTATGAAAACGTCGCGTTCCCCAATTTGCCTTCAGATAAAGTTGTGGGTTTGGTGACGATTCGTCCCAATGGGAAAATAACTTCACTGCGCAAAAACATTTGGAAGTATTGGGGCGGTTCCATTTTTCTTCGAGATGGCAGTATTTCAATGCCGAAGGATTTTGACATTGAGATAAAGGATGTGAATTCCGAAATTGTAAAATCCATTGAAAACGCTGCAAAAAACAATATTGAATTAACACTTGATGGCGTGATGGACTTTACAAACAACCGCCACAAAGATCTTGAAAATCACTACAAAGTTTTTAAAGAACAGTTTGTGGTCTGCTGGGCTGGAAACCCAAAAAGGGTCAGGGAAAATTTGTATTATTCGCGTGTTGATATTGAATTGATAAACGAACAAGTCCGTCTTTTTTATTCGGCTTTGGATGAAATTAGTATTTACTACACTAATGATTATTTTAAAACTGTGGAATATGTGCATTTGGGATTGAATGAACAGTTTAAATATTATCCGTTGGAAGAGGTTACGATTCATTTCAAAGAAAATGGTTCTTATAGCATGGATTCAAAACTTATTTTTGAACCGCCGCAATTCAACAAAAAGACTCTTTTTCACATTTATAATGCAAACAACGCCGTATTGGAAAAGTTGAAAAAGAACATTCCGCTGAATGCTTCTGAAGAAAAAGATTTGCGAAACCTGCCATCAACCTATCTTATATGCTATTTAAACGATTTTGAAGCTGCAAAGGAAAAGTTGCAGGAAGCCAAGGAATTTTTAAGAGATTATGATGCCGAAGCGTATCAGCTTTCAAAAGAATCGTTGCGAATTTTGAGGAAGGTGAGTTATAATTAATAATATGAAAACAGTTGTAATCGGAGATATACATGGAGGATTTAAAGCACTAATACAATTACTTGAAAAAGCAAATCTTCCGAAGGAAACCCAATATATTTTTGTGGGCGACTATGTTGACGGTTGGAGTGAGTCTGCTGAAGTGGTTTCTTTTTTGATTGATTTTTCAGAAAAAAACAACTGTATTTTCATCCGTGGAAACCATGACGAATTACTATATAAATTTTTAAAATTTGATGAAAGTAATCCCGTTTGGCTCAGTCAGGGCGGGGAAAGTAGCGTAAAGAGTTATGCTAAAATTTCCGAAGAAGAAAAGGAAAAGCACCTTCAATTTTTTGAAAATTTGATAAATTATCACATCGATTCCAACAATAGATTATATCTGCACGCGGGTTTTACAAATCAGCACGGTCCACAACAAGAATATTATCCAAATCTAGTATATTGGGACCGAACCCTCTGGGAAATGGTCTGCACAATGGACAGTTCAATTTCTGAAGAAAGCGACAAATATCCCAAGCGGTTGAAATTATTCAAGGAAATTTACATTGGCCATACTCCTGTAACTCGCGTTGGGTTTGATAAACCCGCAAATTTCGCCAATGTTTGGAACGTAGATACTGGCGCAGCTTTCAAAGGAAAAATCTCAATGCTCGACGTAGATTCAAAAGAAATTTGGCAGAGTGAAGCTGTACATTTGTTTTATCCAGACGAAAAAGGCAGGAATTAATATTTCTTTATTACAAATTAAGCCCCACACTTCCTATCTTTGTAGTTCGCTCAAAAAAAATACCATGGCGCTTAAAAATATCAGGCTTGAAGTAATGCAGACTGTTGAACAGAAAATCGACAGTTATATTGACCAATATTTAATCCCAGTTGATGAAATTTGGCAGCCCACCGATTTGTTGCCCAATTTCCAGAAAGAAAATTATATGGATGAAGTGACCCAAATTCGTGAAGAAGCGAAGGAATTGGGTTATGATTTTTGGATTGTTTTGGTGGGCGATATGGTTACCGAGGAAGCCTTGCCAACTTATGAAAGTTGGTTGATGGATATGGAAGGTGTGGATCAGCATGGCCGAAACGGTTGGAGCAAGTGGATTCGCCATTGGACTGGAGAAGAAAACCGTCACGGTGATGCGCTCAATAAATACCTTTATTTATCTGGAAGGGTAAATATGAAAGAAGTTGAAAAAACCACACAACATTTAATAAATGATGGTTTTGAAGTTGGAACCGGTCGTGATCCATACCGAAATTTTATTTATACTAGTTTTCAGGAA
>JAGQYZ010000408.1 GCA_020435865.1 Aequorivita sp.
TTCGCTAAAACTTTAATGTCATATTTCAAATTTTGACCAATTTTTTGAATGGATTCGTCTTCAAAAAACGGACGTAATTCTTCCAAAAGTTGTTGGGCTTCTTCCCGATTTTCAGGGAAGGGAATATAGAATCCTTTTCCTTTTTCCCAGGAAAATGCAATACCAACCAAATCTGCTTCCAACGGATTCAAACTTGTGGTTTCGGTATCAAAACACACACTTTTTTGCTTCATTAAATTCTGAAGAAACAACTTGGTGCCCATTCCCGGTTGAACGGTTTGGTAGAAATGTTCCGTATTTTCAATAGTAGCGCGGGAATTGTAATTTTTAATTTCTGCTGAAGCGTCGCCATCATTGCCAAAAAGTGAAAATTGACCTTCGCCAGCAGGATTGCTTTTTGTAGGTTTGGATTTAGTGTCTGTAAGGTTGTTATTTTCTGGAGTTACACGGCTGGTGCCAACGGAAGCCATTCCTTCAATAGAAAAAGCGTTCAGGAAATTGTCTTTTAGTCTTCTGAACTCCAAATCATCAAAAATTTCCAAGACTTTTTGTGTGTCAGGTGGGCACATTTCAAAATCGGCTTCATTGAAATCTACAGGCACATCAAGCATAATGGTTGCCAGTTTTTTGCTGAGCAGACCTAGTTCGCCGTTTTCTTCAACCTTCTCTTTCATTTTGCCTTTTAACTGTGCTGTGTTTGCAAGCAAGCCTTCCATAGAACCAAATTCAGCCAGAAACTTTTTTGCTGTTTTTTCGCCTACACCTGGGAGTCCGGGAATGTTGTCGCTACTGTCGCCCATCATTCCTAAAAAATCAATTACTTGCAGCGGGTCTTTTACTTCAAATTTTTTCTGAACCTCTGGAATGCCCCATGTTTCGTAACCACCACCAAAAACGGGTCGGTACATAAATATATTTTCTGAAACCAATTGTGCAAAATCCTTATCGGGCGTCACCATAAAAGTTGTGTAGCCTTCCTTTTCGGCTTTTTTTGCCAAGGTGCCGATCACGTCATCTGCCTCAAAACCATCCTTCACCATAATTGGTATTTTCATAGCTTCAAGGATATTATAAATATAAGGAATGGCAAATCGTATGGCATCTGGGGTTTCGTCTCTATTGGCTTTGTAGTCTGGAAACATTTCGTTACGGGCTTCACTGCCGCCTTTGTCAAAACAGACCGCTAGATGATCTGGGCGTTCTCTTTTCACTACGTCTATAAGAGAGTTCATAAACCCCATAATGGCTGAGGTATTTTGGCCTTTGCTGTTCAATCGTGGATTTTTTATTAAGGCGAAATACCCCCGAAAAATAAGGGCGTAAGCATCAACAAGGAAGAGACGTTTTTTTTCTGACATGGTTTTGAATAAAGGTATGCTTCAAAAGTAAAAATAAGTATTTGGAAAACGGGTATGATAGTAATAAAAAAGCCGCTCCCCAAAGCGGCTTTTAATCAAAACATAGTTGTATAATGATTTGCAACTAAATTATTTATCAATAAGATATCCATTTATTGCCCCAGATGATACGGCAAGAACTTGCCCTTCATCAAGAAAAATTGGATTATGAAAGGAAGTTAGACCAGCAGCGGTTTGACTATTCCCGTTTCCACTATATATAGTAATACCGTCGATGCTAAAATTACTACTGCCTTTTGCATTTAAGATTACCAAGATTTTATTTGCCGGAATTGTATAAGAAGGCGTAAATGTTATTGTTATGGGAGTGATATTTGCGTTTACTAAAAAGCCGGATATTCCTAAGGAATTACTAGAGGCGGTTATAGAATTTCCGCTGCCTGCTATTAAAGGGTTTGTTAATGATTCATAATTCCCTATATTATGAATGCCAGAAAGCACTACGGTTCCTGAAATAGATAAGGTAGTAGCGCCTGTATTGTTTATGACATTGGTAATATATACATTTTTACCTGCTGGAACAGTATATGAAGTTGTTGACAAATTATTCATTGTAATAGGTGTCATTCCAGAAAATCCATCGGGATATTTTGGGTCTTTTAGTTCAAAAGATGTTGTTGCACCCTGCCAACTTGTAGTTCCAGCACCATCAGTTGTTAGCACTTGTCCAGATGTTCCATCCGTAGCTGGAAGCGCATATCCTGTTGTGGAGGGATCTCCTACTTGTAGTTCACCGTTAATTCGTAATATATCATTATCAAACTCTCCATAAATTAAAGGGTTAGACGAAGAGCTGTTTTCAATAAAAAGACGGTTATCAACTAATTGATCAAACCCCGCCTCATAGCCAATCATTACATTATTCGATTTATTATTGGACGGATTAGCAATATAATTATTTGCTCCCGCTCTTCGGCCAATAAAGACATTGTTATTTCCATCTACATAGCGTCCAGAGAAGTCACCCACAGAGACATTGTTGTTCCCTACAGTATTTTCCATAAATGAATAACTTCCAATGGCAGTATTGCTGCCTCCAGTAGTGTTTTGCTCTAATGCATTCGTGCCTATTCCAGCGTTGGCATTACCATTATTATTTTTTAATGCCCAATAACCTAAGGCTATATTCGAATCTCCTTGTGTATTTGTAGATAAAGAAAAATTTCCCATAGCTGTATTGTTGAGCCCATCTGTATTTGAAGCTAATGAACTTTTTCCCACTGCTGTATTATTTCCCCCAACTGTATTATCATTTAAAGCATTTTTTCCCATCGCAGTATTACTCGTACCTGTTGTGTTAAAATATAGTGCTTCAAGACCTAGCGCAGTATTATCCTTTCCAGTGGTATTACTGTAAAGTGCTGTATGGCCTATGCCAGTATTATTTGCTCCAGAAGTGTTGCTTCTAAGTGCTGAGGAACCAACTGCGACATTATTAGAAGCATTGAGGTTATTTAACAATGCCTCTGTGCCTATAGCCACATTGTTAATACCTATTGTATTGTAATATCCAGTATTGTATCCTACTCCTGTATTATTTGTACCTGTAGTAGTGCTTCTAAAGGAATTGGATCCTATGGCAGTATTTTTTGGAAAAGATCCAGCTGAATTTGATGATAATAAGGCATTGGTTCCAATGGCTACAGTGTTATTTGAAATTGTATTATAAGAAAGTGCATTTTTGCCTATGGCAACATTATCTGATCCTGTGGTGTTGTTAATTAATGAAGAAGAACCTAGGGTGCTATTGTTAGTTCCAGTGGTATTATGATTAAGGCTCTGAAAACCAATGGCACTATTATATCCACCTGTTGTATTATTGTACAAGGCACTTCCTCCTATAGCAGTATTATAACCACCCGATAGGTTTGCAAAAAGAGTATTTCTACCAATAGCCGTGTTTTCATTACCACTTTGGTTAGTGTTTAAAGTATTAATACCTATTGCAGTATTGTCGCTTCCTATCGTATTTTGACGAAGCGCACTATAGCCTAATGCGGTATTTTCTATTCCTGTTGTAACACTTTGTAGTGAGATAATACCGATGCTAGTATTTTTTCTAATGCCCGTAGTTTCAGTTGCACCTACATTTTCTCCCAAAAACAACGAATTAGTGGTAGCCTTGCCGTCAGTGAGATCGTCAATTTTTTCCACTCCAATAGCCGTCAAACTTACCCAGCTAGTTCCATTGTAATAATAAAAGCCAGGAGTAGTACCATCAGTTTGGTAAATTAATAAACTGGTGGCAGGTGTACCAATGGCTAGTTTTTGTGCTTCGGTCATACGTGGAACCAACATTCCTTTATCGGTAGCAGTGATATCTAGGATTGCACTAGCATCGGGTGTAGTGGTATTAATACCTACTTGGGCGGTACTTGCAAAAATACAACCCATAAAAAGAAATATAAATAATAGTGTCTTCATAATAAATTTTTTAAACCACCGTAGCAAAGCAAGTCAAGTTTTAGCTATTCTTTAAAAAGGGATTTGGTATAGCTTTTTTTTGAATGTTTTGGAAGCTAATAGAATAAAAGTATGAGGTAAGCATTTGTAAGCCAATTGTATTTAGTGAAGTGCGTAGTTTTTTTAGTGAAAAGAAAAAAATTAAATTTTAGTTAGTTCTTCATCACTTACTACCATTCCCATAAATCATCGGTGGCTGTATAGGATTCAACAATGAATCCTCGTATTTGCTGGGTATAATTGTGCAGCACTAGTGTATAAATGCTGCTTTTATCGCTATTAAATTTTACAATGTCGCCATTGGTGTTTCCATAGAAGATTACTTCGTTTTTTTGGTAAATGGTATAGGCTATACCGTTGAGTTTTTTAAATATAAAGGCTATTGAGGAAAAGGTATTGCCGTCTACGGTGTAGGCTTTATAGCTGTTTGGACCTAGGTTGGCAGAGAGGATTGCTTTTCCATTTTCGTTAAATTGAATGGGTTGTTGTGCCATTGCTTTTGAAGCGAAGAAGCACAATAGGCAAATAAGTAGAATTTTTTTCATCTTGGATAATTTTAATAGCTTAAAACTATCTTTTAATGGTTGCTTTGCCAATTCTATTTAGTGAAGGGTGTAGTTTTTTAGTGAAAGAATTTAAAAGATTAAAGGCTATTCAGTTTTTCAAGAATTTCTTCTTTATGCGAAGAACTTAAAGGAATTTCTTCTTCACCTAAATAAACCGTTGAGGTAGTTGTAGAAGAAATTTTTTTAATATTAACCCAATACGAACGGTGGGTTTGTATAAAATTATCGTGGTTCAGTTTTTCGGAAGTTTTCTTTAAGGTATGAGGTACTAAATATTTATCTGAAGCCGTAACCACATAGCAGTAATTGTCAAAAGCTTTTAAATATAAAATGCTTTCTTGGTTTATTTTATGGGTGCGTCCTTCAGATTTCAACAAAATAAAATCTTTGTTTGTCAATGAAAAATTATGCCATGCCAGTTCTATGTTGCTTCGCAGTCCATTTTCCGTGAAAGGTTTTACAATATAACCCAGTGGTTGCGTTTCCTTTACTCTTTTAATAGTTTCAGGATCTGTTTGCGAAGTAAGGTATAGGTACGGAATCCCGCGTTTGTCCATCTCTTTGGCGAGGTCTATACCATCTTTTGCACCTTCCAGTTGTATATCCAGCAAAACTAAATCGGGCTGGGTTTTGTCTATTGCTGGCAAGGCTTCATCATACTCATCACTATCACCAAGCACATGAAAGCCGTGTTTTTTTAAAGCTGAG
>JAGQYZ010000409.1 GCA_020435865.1 Aequorivita sp.
GAAAATGATTTCCTAAAACCTAAAACTAGTATGTTATACACAGCCCTCATATTCGGATTATTGGGAAGTTTCCACTGTGTGGGAATGTGCGGGCCTATTGCATTTCTATTGCCAGTAGATCGAAGCAATAATTTAAAAAAAGTAGGGCAAATCTTTCTGTATCATTTCGGAAGAATAATGGCTTATAGTATTATTGGGCTCATTTTTGGTTTGGTTGGAAAAAGCCTCAATTTATTTGGCTTTCAGCAACAGCTATCCATTTTTATTGGTGTTTTGATGCTTGCTGTTATTTTTATTCCACAAAAAACATTTAATAAGTATAACTTTTCAAAACCTATTTATAGAATCATTTCCAAAGTGAAGTCTGCATTGGGAAAAGAACTTAAAAAGAAAAGTCCCGACACTTTTTTAACTATTGGTTTTTTAAACGGTTTTCTGCCTTGTGGTTTGGTCTATATGGCGGTTTTTGGTGCCATAGCTTCAGGGAATGCCTTGCAAGGAAGTTTGTATATGGCGCTGTTCGGTCTTGGAACCATTCCTTTGATGACTTCAGCTATTTATCTTGGTAACTTTTTGAATGGGCAGGTGCGTCAGCGTATTCGTCGTGCAATACCAGTATTTGTAGTAATTATTGGCTGTCTTTTTATAGTTCGTGGTTTAGGGCTTGGCATTCCATACATATCACCAAAACCAATGACAGAAACCGTAGATGCCAATTATAATTGCCACACCGTGGTTTCAGAAAATAAAACAATCAATAACCATTAAAATATTTAAATTATGAAATCTGCATTAATTCCTTTAGCAAATTGGGGCGTAGGTACCGCAATAATAATTGTTTTCGCAGTTGTGTGCGTAGTCTTAACCGTTATGGTAATAAACTTTGTGATGAAGGGAAAAAAGAAAGGAGAAGAGTAATTAATGTCCTTCTCCTTAACTGATTACTTTAAATAAAATTATCTTGCCAAATCAATAATGGTTTGTACCGTTTCTTTATTATCTACACCAAGACCTTCTTGTTGATTTACCATTTCGCCTTTCTGATTAAAAACACTGATGATGTTTGAATGTGAAAAGTCCATTGGTGAAATTTGTTTGTAATTAACAGCTAATACAGCTGCAAACTCGCGTGTGTCTTCTTTTGTGCCACGAAGGAAAAGCCATTTTTCATCTTCCATTTTATTTTCTTTTGCAAATGCTTTCAATCTTTCAGGAGTATCAGTTTTTGGGTCTATGCTTACAAAAACATATTCCACATCATCTTTTTTGTCCTCGGGTATCTGTTTTTCAATGTTCCGCATATCGGCAACCAAACGTGGGCAAGCAGCCTTGCACGAAGTATAAATCATTACCATAGCCAGTACCTTTCCCTTTAAATCTTCCATTTTAATAGTATTTCCATCTTGGGAGGTCCATTGTGATGGGAGATTGTAAATGGAGAGGTCTGAAATTTTATCATTTTCCGAAATGATACTGTTTTCTGAAACTTTGGCTACTGTATTGTCCGCCAAGGTCTCGGTTTTCTTTTCGGTATTGTTATTACACGAAAACATTGTCAATAAACCACCGAGAAAAATAATTTTGAAATAATTCATAATTGTAATTTTTTTAATTTTTTATATCCTTTGCGCATCTAAAACCAAGGTTATTTACATCGTAGTTGCCCCTTACACTGCTTCTAAATGCATACCGCATAAAAGCAGCATAATTCATTAAATCTGTTGCGCCCACTGCGGCGGCACTACAGAAAAGGTTTTTATTTTGTCCCCCACTCCGCGATTCTGAAGTAATCATCACCGAATTGAAATCGGCTGTCCATTCCCAAACAAGTCCGTGGAGATCGTACACGCCCCAATAATTTTTAAAGGTGCTACCTACTTGCTGATGCGGTATTTTAGGGCGTTCATACCAATCTAGTATATATTGATTATAACTTTCTTTTTTTCTAGCATCGGGTGTGGTTTTGTCAGCCATAGCAGCATATTCCCATTCGTCTATGGTAGGTAACCGCTTTCCTTGACATTTACAATAATCCTTTGCCACAAACCATGAAACATTTGTTACCGGTTCATTTTGTTTTGCTTCTGGATTCAAATGGGTATCGTCTTTCCAATCACTCAAATAATGATCATCTGCAAAAATGGTTTTTACTTGCGATTTTTGCCATTTGGGGTTTTTCTTTACAAATTCAAGAAATTTTCCTTTTGTAACAGGAATTGTGTCTAACAGAAAACTCATCACTTTAACCTGAACGGAATCCCTTCCATATAGCGGTGTATATTTTCCTTTTTTAACAAGTGTCATCTCCTGGTTCTGGGCCATTGCTACACTCGCAATGGCCAAGAAACCCAAAAGAATTATTTTTTTTATACTCACGTTTTATTTTTTTTCACGCACCTTTTTAACCATTTCCTCGGTTACTTCGGTACCGTTGTTACCCCAACTGTTATAAACATAGGTAAGCACATTGGCAATGTCTTTGTTACTTAGCGTTTGGGCAGTCATTACACTGTTATATTTTTTTCCATTAACTGTAATTTCCCCTGTTTTTCCTCGCATTACAATATCTATGGCGCGATTCGCATCAGCATTTAGGAAATCAGATTTTGCCAAGGGTGGAAATGCTCCAGGAACCCCTTGTCCCGAAGCTTGGTGGCAAGCGATACAAGTACTACCAAAAATATTTTTTCCCAATTCGATTTTTTGTTCTTTGGTAAGAATTTCAGCTTGTTCCGAGGATTTTTCCTTTTCATTATTTGATAAAGGCATTTCCTGAATGGCACCCCCTTCAGGTTGGTAAATTCCTTCTTGAATTTTACCCTTATATACTTTGTCATTTTTCTCGCCCTTAGCATCTATTACTGCCAGAGCTCCCTTGTTGAAAGCCCTGAAAATACTGTGATCTACCATTAAATATTCGCCAGGAGCATTTATTTTTAATTCAATAATTGTGGCTCCTCCCGCTGGGATCAGGGTGGTTTGTACGTTTTTATTTACAAGGCTTCCTCCTTCTACATGTACCTTATCCATAATTTCACCAATAATATGGAATGAAGAAACCAAACTGGGTCCTGCATTTCCCACAAAAAGCCTAATGGTTTCGCCCACTTTTACCTGTAGTGCATTATCACCAACCATAGATCCAACATGACCATTAAAAACTACATAGTCGGGATCTTCATTTATTGCTTTTTGCATGTCAAAAGGCTGAAGACCTGGGTCGCCATAATTCCCTTTTGTGTAAAAATCACCCTGCATAACATAAAATTCTTTATCCACGGGCTCTAGTCCACCCTCAGGCTCAACCAAAATAAGACCGTACATACCATTTGCAATGTGCATTCCCACCGGCGCAGTGGCACAATGGTAAACATAGAGTCCTGGATTCAAAACTTTGAAGGAGAAAACCGTTTCATGCCCTGGTGCTACCAATGAAGAAACTGCTCCTCCACCAGGCCCATTTACAGCATGTAAATCTATGTTATGTGCTAGTTTATTCTGTGGATGGTTTTTTAAGTGAAATTCTATCTCATCCCCCACACGGGTTCTTATAAAACTTCCGGGTACCGTACCACCAAAAGTCCAGTACATATAACTGACCCCATCGCTCAACTGGCCCTTTCTTTCTTGGATCTCCATATCCACGATCAATTTTTTGGCCATGCGTTTGCCTATAGGTGTTGGAACGTAAGGAGGAGATGTTAGTTCAGCCGTCATTTCTTGATTTACGGGAATATCTACCGTGTCATTGTATTTTTTTTTAGACTGATCATTAACGCAGCCAGAAAGGAATATTGCTGTGCCCAAGACGAGCAAAATTCTGGGAACGATATTTTTTTTGAGAATTAATTTCATGGGTTGGTTTTTTAAATTGGTACTATTTATTATTTTCGATTTCTGGTTTTTGCCAAGTGAAGAGAATGGGGTCTATGGTTATCATTGCCCACACCCAATTGTTGGTGTTGCCATCAAAATTGTTTTTTACGATTTCAATACCTTTCTGAGCGATAAACTGCGAGTACCCAGCTTGAACATTAACATATTCACTCAGTTTATGCGAAGTTACTAAATCAAATTCAAATCCTAAATTTTTTGAGGTTTTGTCATCTATTTTTGCAGCAGCAAGAAATTGATGAAGTGCTAAATTGATGTTTGTTTTTTTGTTGAAGGAATATTTCAAATTTCCATAAAGGTCTATTAACCCTACATTGTTGCTATGGTTACCCACATAAAAATAATCCATAAATCCGTTAAACTTGTGGTTGGTGCCATACAGTGGGTTGAAAGCCTTGTTTTTTCCATTTGAAGGAGCTCCATAATCGTTTCCGCTTTGTAGTTCGCCACCTAAACCAATATTGAGGTTTTCCATTGCGGAATAGTTGGCCTCCAGTGAAAGCAAGTAGGCACTTAAATCATTGTCGGCAACATCTTTCCCAAATTGATAATATAGATTTGAAGCAAAATTGAATTTATCCACTTTCGCCTTTAAATGAATACCAGCAGTTTGACTGTAACGGGTTTCATTTTTTGATTCGTCTATTTCATCAATGTATTGTAGGCCGTTGTTTAATAACAGAAAACTTGCCGATAGTTTTTCCCAATCCTTGTGAAGCCAAACGTATTGAAGACTTTTATAGGTATTGGTAGTTAAAACATTTCCAGTCAGGGCTTCTTTGTCTTGATTAAATGCTGCACCAAAATGTAGTTTCATAAAACTTGGTTCGTATTTTATTATTGCAGCATCGTGGCTACGGCCTTGTTGCGCCCAACCCACATTTCCGAAGAAACGCTGGTCATCATATATAATTTCCTGGCGACCAATTTTTAAGTAAAGGTCTGAAACCAACAAAACGTCTGCCCACGCTTGATGCAAGGAGAATCCGTTTTCATCTGCTACATTAAGTTGCGATACATCGCCCCAAACTCTTACATCCTGGGGGCTAAAATAGAAATGCAGTTTCTCAGTATTATACCCAAAATTTAGCCTCGTGCGTTGTGAAACAAAAGTAGCAGGGTCTGTATCGTCAGGGAAAAGTGTTTTATAGCCGTGGCGAAATTCAAAACGGGGGCGGAGTTCTGCATCCACAGTAAATTGTGAATAGGTTTGTGATATGCTAAAAAATAGAGTAGTGAATAAAACCGCTTTTGAAAAATTCATTGAAACTGATTTTTAATTTCCGATACAAATGTCATAATATAGTCTAGTTGAAAATATGATTATTATCAGTAAACAAAAAAAATAAAAAATTTATAAATGGGAACCTAAACCGTCATTGAAAACAATTGTGTCTCTGGCTTGTT
>JAGQYZ010000410.1 GCA_020435865.1 Aequorivita sp.
TTCTCTTTCATCCAGCACATAGGGCCAATGTTAACTATTTCATATTCATTTCCATCAATATCTGTAATTGTTGGCGGACAGTTTGCTGTAGTTCCTGAAATTACTGGCTCACGACATCCAGGTACAGCAGTTTTATTATTAAAATAATTATTTATAAAATTATATAAGCCACTATCATAGATTTGTAATTGTCCTCGTGTGCCAATTTCATTTCGAAGACCATCTCCACCTTCAGGCCCTATCCAGTTAACACCATACCAAATGGTAACTCCTTCGGCAAGATATTCTTGAGGATTTGTGCTTGCGTATGTATTGTTCCATTTTCCACTTGAAATTGCTTGATTGTATAGGTTTGAAAGTTCAGATTGTGAAGCGGGCGAAATAAATCGAAGTGCGCCTCCATCAATCATATGTGCTATTTCATGAACAAGCGTATGGCCATAGCCTGCCTCTGGCCTACAAAGTAAGCTCGCAACATCACTTGCAGCAGCTTTAAGTGTGTTATTATTGGTATAGTTTCCCGTATTCCCGTTATTGGTAAAATTTTCAGGTAGATCACCAATGCTTCCACCTTCTGGGTAAAGTGCAACATAGTTCCCGTCTGAAATAAGTTTATTTCTTACATTTCCTAAACCAGTGAGCATAAATTCCACTGTTTCACTTGCTATTTGCAATGCTTCGTCTGGAACATCTGCATTGCCAATTATGGGAATGCCAGAGCAGTTTATATATTTTTTATAATAACTGCTTAAGCCCACTTCATTTGGAGGCGAAATAATAGAACAGGTTATAAACTCTGAAAAGCGTCCGGAACTGTTGTTTGGGTCTTCATAAATACTTTCATCTTCAGTTCCATTAGAATCGTCTTTTTGACAACCTTGCAAAGTAAAAAGGATAAATCCCAAAAAGTAAAACCACTTAATATTCAATAGATAAAAATTTTTCATAAAATATTGGTTAGAAGCATTAAATGTTCTTTCTGAAAACAAAGTTATTTCTTACGGGAAAGGTGTTCAACCACATAAAGATGTGGCTCATTTTTTACTGAATATTATTTTTATTACAAACTTTAAAGAACCTTCACCAACCACATTCCTAAAAAGACCATTGCAAAACCAACTACGAAACTTGCAATGGTATAAAGGGCAAAGGACATAAAGTCACCACTCTTCAGAAAGACGTGGTTTTCATAAGCGAAGGTGGAAAAAGTGGTGAACCCACCACAAAATCCCGTAGCCAAAAATAATACCGCATTTTGTGAAAGAGTTTCATTTTTTAAGGCAAGACCCAGAATGATTCCAATCAATAAACTCCCTAAAATATTTGATGCAAAAGTTCCATAGGGTATTCCTGTTTCGAAACTATCTAGGTATTTAGAAAGGCCATAACGCAATGTGCTTCCCAAGCCACCACCAATAAAAACCAATGCCAGTTGTTTCATCTATATTCCTTCTTCTAAAGGCTCGGGTGCCGTAATTATTGGTAAGTAAACTTCTGTCAACCATTCAGCAGGATTGGGAGTTTCTTCTGGATCGGTCATATAAACTTCAAACATTTTTCCCTCTGGATCTATTTGAAGGTTGTTCTTTTCAATGTATTGTCTTCCTTTGGTATAAGCTTCGGATAGGTGATCGTAATTTCCTTTCAGAGAAACTTTCACTGCGGAAACGGACTCCATAAAGCCGCAAACAACAGGGCTATCATCTGGAGTGATTACTTTCTCCTTAATGGGAATACAGGTTGAAAAAATAACTGTTCCGTTTGCATTGTCTACCTCGTTATAAACTGTAAAAGGCTTACCTGCCATATTTAAATTGTTTTTGGTCATAAAATTCATTACTTCGCCCATCATTGGAGCCATTTTATCACCAATTTCACTAAGTTTTGAAACAGAAGTTGTGTACATATAATATCCACCACCGTATTGTGTAACACCATCAACATTTATAGAATATTGTTTCATATCCTCTGCTACTTCATTAGCTATTCCCTTAAGGCCTTCTTTGTTCATTTTGTGCATGGATGCATCAAAATCAAAGCCACTCAATGAGTAATATGCTTTATCAATCAAGGTGTGCTCTCCTTTCATTCCCCATGTCACTTTGGTTCCGCCATCAACTTCTTCAAAAGTCCAATATACTTTTGGGTTTCTTTCCCCTGCGGGTGTGTTAAGTGTTAAGTCTTGATCAATCTCTTTATTTGGAATTACTTTTGTGGTGGTCATAGAGCCACTCATTTTACCATCCCAAGAATAGGATGCACCTTCACCTGATGTTTTTTCAGCATACGTAAAAGTCATTGTGGAATCTTCTTTTTTCCAAGGCCCCCACTTCTCCCAACTTTTATAATCATTCACTTTATTAAAAACAACTTCTGGCGGAGCCTGAATTACCAAAGAATCCTTAATATCGTATGTTCCGTCTTTAGTTCCAAAATAGATGGCACTGCCAATAATAATTAGAAGAATAAGGAAAAGTAAGTATTTTAAAATTTTCATCTGTTAGCAAGGTATTGATTGGTTATGCTAAGATAAGTAAATTTCATTGATGCTTCTGAAATTCAATCTATACAATATTGCTGACGTTTACTTCATATAATATTGCGACAAATATTTTAGTACATTTGCGGAAATCAAAAATTTTATTAAAATGAAGAATACCTTTTTTATTGCGATGGCAATATGTGGTCTGTTGTTTTTTTCATGTAAAGAAAACAAAGATGAAAAACCTGTAGCCCAAGTGGAAACAGTACAATCCACTGACTTTGATTATAATGTGGAGTCATTTGGCGACGTAAAAGTTTTGCGTTACCAAATTCCAGGTTGGGACAAACTTACCCTAAAGGAACAAAAACTTGTTTATTACCTTACCCAAGCTGGATTGGCAGGAAGAGACATTATGTGGGACCAAAACTACCGTTATAACCTAACGATAAGAAAGGCTTTGGAAAACGTTTATACCAATTATAAAGGTGATAAAACTACGGATGACTGGAAAAATTTTGAAATATACTTGAAAAGAGTATGGTTTAGCAATGGTATTCACCACCACTATTCAAACGATAAATTAAAGCCAGAATTTTCTTCGGAATATTTAAAACAACTTTTAACAGACACTAACACAAGTTTGGAAGGCGAAGCCTTTGATGTAATTTTTAATGATAAAGATTTCAAAAAAGTAAATCTAGCAAAGGGAGTTGATAACGTAGCCCTAAGTGCAGTAAATTTTTATGGGCCAAATGTTACAAACAAAGATGTGGAAAATTTTTATTCTAAAATGAAATCTCCAGATCCTAAAAAACCACTTTCTTATGGTTTAAATTCAAAATTGGTAAAGGAAAATGGAGAGCTAAAGGAAATGGCATGGAAATCAGGCGGGCTT
Organism: Aequorivita sp.; assembly: GCA_020435865.1. Taxonomy (GTDB): domain Bacteria; phylum Bacteroidota; class Bacteroidia; order Flavobacteriales; family Flavobacteriaceae; genus Aequorivita. Next base: position 3,381 of record JAGQYZ010000410.1, read on the forward strand.
TATGGTTCTGCAATTGACAAAATTATCGAATGGCTTGAAAAAGCACAAGGTGTGGCTGAAAATCAAGCACAAGCTGATGCACTTGGACTTTTGATTAAATACTATAAAACAGGTGATCTTCAAACTTGGGATGATTACAACGTAGCTTGGACTGGTGCAACCGAGGGAAATATAGATTATATAAACAGTTTTATTGAAGTGTATAACGATCCATTAGGCTACAGAGGTTCTTACGAAACCATTGTCCAAATTAAGGATTTTGATATGTCAGAAAAAATGTCTGTTATTTCAGGAAATGCGCAATGGTTTGAAGACAATTCGCCATTAATGCCAGAACATAAAAAGAAAAATGTGGTTGGGGTAACTTATAAAGTGGTTAACGTTGCTGGCGAAGCTGGTGATGCATCACCAAGTACACCAATAGGGGTAAACCTTCCAAACGCAAACTGGATTCGTGCAGCAGTGGGCAGTAAATCTGTTTCCCTTGGAAATATTATAGATTCATACAACAACGCAGGAAATACAGGTAGATTAAAAGAATTTGTAAATGATTCTACCGAACTTGAACTGGAAGAAAAGTATGGTCAACTAGCTGATAAACTTCACACTGCACTTCACGAAGTAATTGGTCATGCCTCTGGGCAATTGAATCCTGGTGTGGGTGAAACTAAAGAAACACTTAAAAATTACGCTTCCACTTTGGAAGAAGGACGTGCAGATTTGGTTGGACTTTATTATTTATATAGCCCAAAATTACAAGAACTCGGTTTGGTTGACGATTGGAAAAAAGTAGGAATGGCTGCTTATGATGGTTATATTCGTAATGGTTTAATGACACAGTTGATTCGTTTAAATTTAGGAGATGACGTTGAAGAAGCACACATGCGTAATCGCCAATGGGTTTCTGCTTGGGTATATGAGCACGGAAAAAAGGACAATGTAATTGAAAAAATAACCCGTGATGGAAAAACCTATTATAACATCAATGATTACGAAAAACTTCATGACTTGTTTGGTCAATTGCTTCGAGAAACACAACGTATCAAAAGCGAAGGTGATTATGCAGCAGTAGAACATTTGGTTGAAACCTATGGTGTAAAAGTAGATCCAGCGCTTCACGCTGAAATTTTGGAACGTAACAAGCAATTTACTTCCGCTCCATATAGTGGATTTGTGAATCCAGTTTTAGTTCCTAAGATGGATGATAATGGTGAGATTGAAAGTTTCACAATAGAGCAGCCAAAGTCGTTTGCAGAACAGATGTTGTTCTATTCTAAAAACTACAGCAATTTGCCAGCGATGAACTAATAAAATTTTAGAGATATAAAAAAGCTCTTCGGTAATTCGAAGAGCTTTTTTTTGTAAAAAGAATTGAAAATTAATGCTTCAAATATGTTTTCAAAGCTATCAATAAAAAGACAAAAATGATAAACCCTATCAATACCCAAAAGTTTCCTTTATATTGTTTTTTATGGAGTTTCCTATCGCCACGGTAACTAAAAACCATAAGAATAACAAACGCAACAAAAACGATTATTGCAAAAACCAATTGGCCGGTAGTGAACATAAATTTGTAGTTTTACATGGCAAATTTACAACCTTAAAATAACAATATGAAAAACAAAATAGCTGCAGTTTCCAAATTTCACAAGGCTTTTGGTCTTGGAATGAAGGAAACACCCACAGCAAACCTTGGAATCAAAAAAAACCTGTTGCGTTACGAATTGATGCGTGAAGAAAATGAAGAATATCTTGAAGCTACCAATAATGATGATTTGGTTGAGGTTGCCGATGCCCTTGGAGACATGCTCTACATTCTTTGCGGAACTATTATAGAACATGGAATGCAATATAAAATTGAAGAAGTTTTCAATGAAATTCAACGAAGCAATATGAG
>JAGQYZ010000411.1 GCA_020435865.1 Aequorivita sp.
TTTAAATACCAAAAGAACACTTTTCGGCGGAAGGCTTTTGGAATGGATTGATGAAGAAGCTGCACTTTACGCTATCATTCAACTTGAAAATCCGCGAACGGTTACTAAGTTTATGAGTGAAATTAATTTCAGAAGTTCTGCAAAAAAAGGAGATATAATTGAAATAGGGCTGGAGGTAACAACTTTTGGAAAAACTTCGATAACGCTAGCCTGTGAAGTTCGTAATAAAATGACACGCGAGGTAATTATCAGTATCGACAAAATTACGATGGTGAGTTTAGACAAAGGCGGAAAGCCAGCACCGCATGGCAAAACGCAAACAGAATATGTTAAGGATCGATTGGCAAAATAATTTATTCTGCAGCAGAAAATTGCTGTAAATCCTTGCCCGTTGGCAATTCAAAAATTTCTAAATCGAAATAGGGGATTGCGGCTAGCAAGTGGTCAAAAATATCTGCTTGGATGTGTTCGTAATTTTCCCATTTTTTATCGTAGCTGAAGCAGAAAATCTCAATTGGAATACCTTTATCTGTTGGTGCCAAATGGCGAACCATCATAAACAGCTCTTTATTGATTGCGGCATTTTCATTCAAAAAAGCATCGGCGTAATGGCGGAACACCCCAAGATTTGTTTGATTTCGTCCGTTTATAAGCAAATCTTTATCTGCTTCGGTCATTCGGTTGAATTTTAAAACTTCCTTTTCTCGGTGTTCCAAATATGGTTTTATAAGCTGAATTTTTTTCAATTTTTCAATATCTTCAGTAGAGAGAAATTTGATGGAAGTTTGTTTTATGAAAATGGAACGTTTTATCCTACGGCCCTTGCTTTCCTGCATTCCGCGCCAATTTTGGAAAGAATCAGCAATCAAACTGTAGGTTGGAATGGTTGTATATGTATTGTCAAAATTCTGAACACGAACAGTGGCGAGGTTTATTTCGGTAACATACCCATCAGCGCCAAATTTACTGAAGGTAATCCAATCGCCAATCCGTACAATATCATTTACGGAAACCTGAATGCTCGCCACAAAACCGAGAATAGTATCCTTAAAAATTAAAAGAATTACAGCTGATGCCGCACCAAGCGTGGTAAGACTGACGACTGAATAACCTGTAAGAAGCTGAACAATCCAAAAGATACCAACGCCCCAAGCAAAAATCATCATTACCTGCACGTAACTTTCCATCGGTTTGTCCTTAAACTGTTCATTTTCTTCAAGGAAATTGCGTGTACTGCGAAGAATGCTCCTGAAAATATAAACAAAAAGTATGACCGAAAAAACCTGTGCGGCAATCTGCAAAAATTTGGTCATCAATGGCGATTCAATAAAAATTATTGGAATTAAATACCATAAAATGGCCAATGGCAGGATGTGGGCAACAAATCTTGGAAAATTGCTTTTTATCAAATAATCATCAAAAGTAGATTTGGTTTTATTGCTAAAAGCTTTAAACGCTTCAACAATAAATTTTCTGAATACAACATCAAGAATAAAAACGCCTACAAAAACGACAATACAATTTACCACCACATTAAGAAAAATGGCCCATTGCAGCGTCATTCCTTCACTAACAAGGTATTCCTGAAGCAAACAGCTATATTGTTGAAGTGTATCCTTTTCCATTATAAATATTTACGTTCTACATAAAAAGGCCCAAAGGGCAATACCGAGCACATTATTACAATGAACAAATCAGAAATGGACCATTTCAGTTTTTTGAACATATAGAGTGCACCACCAATATACAGAATAAATAAAACACCATGCGCCATCCCCACAATTTGAACCATTTGGGGCATTTCCCAAACATATTTTAAGGGCATTGCAATTCCTAAAAGTACAAGAAAAGAAATAGCCTCTAAAGTGCTAATAAAACGAAATGATTTTATTGAAATATCCAATTTTAATTTTTTTTGCAAAGATACATGTTGC
>JAGQYZ010000412.1 GCA_020435865.1 Aequorivita sp.
CATTTTTTAGAATAATTTATTCAAAACGATACCTAAGGGATACTTAAGGTTAACTTAAGGTCGAATTAAGGTGGAGTTAAGGTTTAATTCAAGTCAAATTGTAGTAGCCAACTGAAAAATAAGAAATAAACCCTACTATTCCGTAACGTATCCAACAACAAAGCGTCTTTTAGTAAACTATATTTTTGTAATAGCTATGAAACTAAAATATGTACTTGTTCTTACAATTTTTTGGGCTTGCAATGAGCAGAAACAAAATAACACGGACCAATCCCTGCAACAAATTATAAAAGCAGATGAAGATGCCAATACGTTGGCTTCAGAAATAGGTTTCAATAACGCGCTCCTGTCAGTTGCCGATAGCAGTTTTGTAAAACTTGGCAATGGGCAATTACCAATAGTAGGGAAAACGACTTTTGCCAATTCCTTTGATAAAAATAACGACATCAAAACCATTACTTGGCACCCCGTAAACGGAGAAGTGGCAAAGTCTGGCGAGTTAGGATATACCTGGGGCGATTGGCAGTTCAAAACACAAGACACAACCTACTATGGCAATTATGTCACAATCTGGAAAAAGCAAGCAGACGGCAATTGGAAAATGTGTTTAGATGGGGGCAACAATACGCCTAATCCAAAACTATAACATAGAAAAAGAAAAACCACAGGCAACAAATAACAAACTTCTCACGTCTCACGAATTCCCTATCTTTGCATTCACATTAAGAGAAAACAGACAACTGACAACAGAAAACTGATATGAACTATTTCTCCACCAGCTTTACACTCGGCATTCTAGGCGGAGGACAGCTGGGCAAAATGATGCTCTATGAAACCCGCAAATGGGACATCCGCACACACGTGCTAGACCCCAGTGCCGAAGCCCCTTGCCGCATCGCTGCAGACCATTTTCAGCAAGGCAACCTGATGGATTACCAAACAGTCTATAACTTCGGTAAAAAGGTAGACCTCCTTACATTTGAAATAGAGGGCGTAAACATTGAAGCATTGGAAAAACTGGAAAGCGAGGGCATAAAAGTATATCCTAGCGCCGCAACCCTGCGCAACATTCAGGACAAAGGCATCCAGAAACAGTTTTACAAAGAACACCAAATACCCACTTCCCCTTTCAAAATTTTTAAGGACAAAAACGATCTCAACGAAGCTATTGTTAGAAAAGAATTACACTTCCCTTTTGTATGGAAAAGCTGCACCGGTGGTTATGACGGCAAAGGCGTAAGTATTATCCGTGAAGCCGAAGATGTAATCCCGCTTTCTGAAGGTGCGTGTATTGCTGAAAAGCTGATTCCCTTTAAAAATGAATTGGCTGTTATTGTAGCCCGCAACCCTTCCGGCGAAGTAAAGACCTACCCTGTGGTAGAAATGGAGTTCCACCCTGAGGCCAACCAAGTGGAATACGTAATCTGCCCCGCTCGTATAGACGAAGCGGTGGCGCAAAAAGCAAGGGCCGTCGCCACCAAAGTATCCGAAGCCTTCAAACATGTAGGCCTCTTGGCGGTAGAAATGTTCCAAACAGAAGACGATGAAATATTAGTAAACGAAGTAGCCCCTCGCCCCCACAACAGTGGCCATTACAGTATAGAAGCTAGCTACACCAACCAGTTTGAACAGCAAATAAGAGCAATTTTAAACCTACCTTTGGGCAACACCGATAGTAAAGTTGGCGGCATTATGGTTAACTTAGTAGGCGCCGAAGGCCACACAGGTCCAGTAGTCTATAAAAACATAGAAAAAATATTTGCGATGGAAGGCGTAACGCCACACATTTACGGCAAAAAAGAAACACGTCCGTTTAGAAAAATGGGTCACGTAACCATAGTAAACAAGAACCTTGGCAAAGCTCGAGAGATTGCTGAGGAGGTTAAGAAAACGATAGAAGTTATTACGGAATAAATCAAAAACCAATGAGCAAAGTAGCAATCATC
>JAGQYZ010000413.1 GCA_020435865.1 Aequorivita sp.
ACTCCACCATCTAATTTGTCTTGTAATTCTTTAAGCTCGTCCCACTTACCGTCTGCTGCCAATTTTGCTTGTTTTGGCCAAGTATCGGTAACTAAGTGAGCTAAGTTTGAACTTGCTTCGGAAAGAATGGTTGCGATAGCTTCGGGTTTTGCTTTTGCTACTTTGGCAAAAGTGTCCATTCCGGCAGCAACCATAGCTTCTGCAGCTTTTGGGCCAACACCTTCAATCTTTTTAAGATCATCTGCTTTGGCTGCTTTTTTAGGCTTGCTAGCCGAAGCTTTAGCAGAGGTTGAAGCGGCTTTCTTAGCGGGTGCTTTAGGTTCAGCTTTTGCTTTTGGGGCAGCAGCTTTTGTTTCTTTTTTAGGAGCTGAGGTTTTTGCTTTAGGCTCCTCTTTTTTTGCAGGTGTAGCTCCAGAAGCTACAATGCTCTCGATTACGATTTCAGAAAGATACTGACGGTGACCGTTTTTCTTACGGAAACCTTTTCTTCTTTTCTTTTTGAATACAATAACCTTGTCACCTTTAAGGTGTTTTACGACTTTGGCTCCAATTTGAGCGCCGTTTATAGCCGGGGCGCCAATGGTAATTTTGTCTCCGTCACCAATAAGAAGTACATTGTCAAAAGACACTTTTTTACCTTCTTCAACTGGCAAACGATTAACAAAAACCTTTTGGTCTTTCGCAACTTTTACTTGCTGCCCTGCTATCTCTACAATTGCGTACATAGCGAATCGTTTATAAATTAGTTAAACTTAAATTTCCCTAACGTTTGCGGTGGCTTTGGCCGCCGAAGCAAACATGGTTTGCGTAGGGGGCTGCAAATATAATTTTTAAAAAGGAAACTGCAAAGTGTTTTTTGGTTAATTTACAGGGTGTTCCGGTTTCCATCTTTGGTGTTCCAAGATTTTTTGAGAAGTTGCATAAAGGTAAGGGTCAAAACCAAAGTTGTGGCAAAACCCATAATCAAAATAGTCAAAAGCAGCATAAAAGTTCCTAAATCATATTCAAGATTCCATCTTTTCATGATTCCACTGGCAAATTCGGTGTCTATTTGATACATATAGACGGCCATAAATACCGTAAAAATTATTGATGCTATTCCGCCCGAGAGAAGCCCAACTTCAAAACCTTTTTCATATTTGAAGTTGTTTTTCCGAGAGCTGTATTTTTTTAACGCCATGTATATGCCGAACCCAAAAATTAACCCATTTGCAGCACTTAACGTTGGGTATTGATGCAATCCGATCAATTTTAAAAGAAGAAAATATGCAATTAAAACGATTGCAATCCAAACACCGTAACGAGAATATACCTTAAACATAGTCGTGATTTTTATAGCCAAAAGTTACAAAAACTTGACGAACCATTTGTAAATGCTTTGTTAACTTTTTGATATTCAGCTAAACTTGACTTATTCCCAAGTAATGGTTTCCATCAATTTGCGGATGTCTTCACGAAGGTATACCACGGCGGGATATATGGAGTCGAAGTTTGGTTTGGCGTTAAAATACAAAGCTCCGTTCAAAAAATGATTGATACTGTCAGTAACATAAAACTCGGCTTGTGTGGCGGCGTTTCCGTTTATCATATAGAACATTCCATAAACATTTTTGTCAGGATTTATAAAAGGTTGCTCTGGAATGCTATTGGCTTTTATAGTATGGTCATAGGCCAATTTTTGAGCATCTTGCAATAGTGAATCTAAATTATTGTTATGAATATTTTGATAAGTCAAATATAAAGTCGCCTTCATATTTGGGTAATAAATATTTGTTCCGCATTTCTTTTTAGAAACTATAGTTGCATTTTCGTTCATTGAAAAATTATATGGACAACCGGTTTCAACAGTTTTATATTCAGGTTTTGGGTAGTCCAAACGGAGCATTGCCGAAGGTTTTACCAAAACATCATCTTCACAGGAAGCGAGGATGAATAGGCTTGAAAGTAAAAGAAAAACGAGGCTATTAATTTTCAATGGTAAGTTTTATTTGTTTGATGCGCTTGCCCTCAAACGCTTCAATGGTAAACGCATAATTGTGGAAAGATATTACTTCGTTTTTCTTAGGAAACCCTTTTGAAATTTCTAAAAGAAACCCGGCCAACGTTTCTGCTTCGCCTTTTTCATCTTCAAAAATTTCTGGGTCTTCAGGTTTTACTACTTTATAAAAATCTTTCAGCGGTGTTTTTCCTTCAAAAACAAATGTATTGTCATCCAATTTTGAAAAAATCAAATCCTCATCATCAAACTCATCACTTATTTCGCCCACAATCTCTTCGATAATATCTTCCAAAGAAATTAAGCCGCTGGTACCGCCGTATTCGTCAACAACAATGGCAAGGTGCATTTTCATTTCCTTAAATTCATTTAGCAAATCGTCCAGTTTTTTGTTTTCAGGAACAAAATAAGCTTCGCGTTTTAAGGTTTTCCAGTCCAAGATTTTTCGGTCAGTGTATGGAATCAAATCCTTTACATACAGAATTCCAGTTATATTGTCGATGCTATCTTTATAGACAGGAATTCGTGAATAGCCCTTCTGGATAATTTCTGGAAGAATTTCTTTAAAAGACTGCTCTTCGTTCAATGCGAAAATATCCATTCGGTTTTTCATTACCTGTTTGGTATCAGTATTTCCAAAGGTTACGATGCCTTGCAGGATTTTCTGTTCCTCGTGTGTGGTGTCCTTGTTTGAAAGTTCCAAAGCTTGCGAAAGATGGTCTATGCTGATATTGGATTTTTGCTTTCCGTAGCGTTCGTGAAGATATAATGTGGCAGAACGCATAGGTAAACTTATTGGTGACAACAATGTGTCCAAAATATTAAGTGGTTGCGCCATAAAAACGGCAAAAGAAATACGGTTGCGGTTGGCGTATATTTTTGGAAGAATTTCTCCAAAGAGCAAAATAAAGAAAGTAACAACGCCCACTTCAACAATGAAACGAACATCAATTCCGTAAAAGTTAGATTGTATTCCCGAAAAAAGGGCATCGCTCAACGAATCAAAAAGAAGTACAATGGCAATGTTTAAAAAATTATTCGCCACCAAAATAGTAGCCAACAGTTTTTTCGGCCTTGCCAACAAATGTTTCACAATCCCAAGTTTCTTAGTGATTGCTTTTTCTTCATTGGTCTCAAAATCTGAAGGAGTCAAAGAAAAGAAAGCCACTTCAGCACCAGAAATGAGGGCCGAGCAGGCCAAAAGAACAAATAGCAATACACTACTTGTTATTTGGGTAACATCCAAAACGTTAAAAAAGAATAATAAACCAGGGGGTTCCGTGTCCAAGTTATTGGTTTTAGTTAAACATTAAAAAGGAAGATCATCCTCTTCTTCAGAAACTGAATTGTTGTTTTGTGGTATTGATGACGGTTCAGGTTTCTGGGTGTTTTGACCTGAACTGTTATTTGAAGCGCTATTGCTTTCGCCTTTCGGTGTTAAAAAGGTAAAATCTGTACAGTGAATTTCTGTACTGTATCTATCTAAACCTTTTTCGTCCTGCCATTTACGGGTTTTTAGGCGACCTTCAATATAGACCATATCGCCTTTTTTTAAATATTTTTCGCAAATTTCAGCGGCCTTGTTTCGCACCACGATATTGTGCCATTCCGTATTGGTTACACGCTCGTTCGTTGTTTTGTTTGTGTATGTTTCGTTTGTTGCAAGCGGGAAACGGCCCAAGCTATTTCCGCCTTCAAAATAATGCATTTTTACATCATCTCCGGTATGCCCAATCAACATTACTTTGTTCAATGTTCCACTCATAATTGTAATTTTTCAATTTGTGCAAAGGTAGATTTTGCGTTTTAAATATAATCAATTTTTAAGTTTTTATATGAACTGATTTCTTGCTGTATTATTAAAGTAAGGAAAATCAATAATTTTCAAAAAATTCCGTGACAAAATCTGCAATCAAAACGGGAACTGCATAATTTTTTACTTCGGAAATTGGAATTGCATTTTCAGTAGTTTCAGAAGTTTCTACAATCCAAAAACGTGTGGTTAAATGTTGGTGCGATAGTTTATGAACAACCGGTTTTTCATTGAAAAGGGAAATGGATTTAACATTTATTTTTTCTGAAAAATTATGAAACTGTGGAAGCTTTTTTAAGGTTGAAAGATTTACCTCTTCTGAAGTTTCAATAAGGGGAAATTCATATAGCTTATGCCAAATTCCTTTTCCGTTGCGCTGTTGTATGATTGTGTGTTCGTTTTCAGAAAGAATAACCAAATAATTAAAATATCTAATTTTAACGGGCTTTGTTTTAATTTTCACAGGTAGCCCCGAAACTTTTTTCTGTTGAAATGCCACACAACTATCATTAAAAATACATCTTCCGCACTCTGGGTTTTGAGGCACACAATAGCGGGCTCCAAACTCCATAAGAGCTTGGTTGAAGGTGCCAGGTTGTTTTTTGTCAATCAATTGTTGGGCAAGTTGCTTAAATTCTTTTTGTCCAGCGGTTGTATTTATAGGAGTGGAAATTCCAAAAACACGCGACAGCAAGCGATAGACATTTCCATCAACAACTGCTTGTGGTTTGTTGAAACAAATGCTAGCGACTGCACTTGCGGTGTAATCACCCACACCTTTCAATTTTAATAAATCTTTATAGTTGTCCGGAAAGACACCATTCATCTCTTCAGCTACCATTTTTGCAGTAGCATGCAAGTTTCGGGCACGGGAATAGTAACCTAAGCCTTGCCAAAGTTTTAAAACTTCATCTTCGTGGGCGTTGGCTAAATCTTCAATTTTTGGATACCTTACAATAAATTTCAGGTAATAAGGCAAACCTTGTAAAACACGGGTTTGCTGAAGCATGATTTCTGAAAGCCAGATATAGTAAGGATTTGTGGTATTTCGCCATGGCAATTCACGTTTATTTTGTAAATACCACAAAATGAGTTTATTGGAAAAATAAGAGGCTATTTTCGGCATTGGGTAAAATTAATCTATATCCCTTTAAATTTTAAAGGATTATGGTTTGAATTATTGATTTTAAAATATGTATATTTGCGGTCTCAAAAAAAATCTAGTAAAAGAATAATTAATTAAAATTTATAAGTAATGACGAAAGCAGATATCGTAGCGAAGATTTCAGAAAAATTAGGAATGGAAAAGAATGAAGTTCAAGCTACAGTTGAGACCTTTATGGAAGAAGTAAAAAATTCTTTAGAAGGTGGCGACAATGTTTATTTAAGAGGTTTTGGAAGTTTTATTATCAAAACAAGAGCTGAAAAAACAGGAAGAAA
>JAGQYZ010000414.1 GCA_020435865.1 Aequorivita sp.
GCTACGGCATTGATGCCACCATTATGTACGGTAGGTTATGGTTTGGCAATAGGTAGTGTACCTTATGCAATCGGAGCACTTTATCTTTTCTCTATTAACGCAGTTTTTATAGCACTTTCTACATTTATCGTTTCAAAAATATTGCGTTTTCCGCTGGTGCGCTATGCTAATAGTAAAAGGCGCAAACGAACTGCCCAAATTGCTTCAGTAATAGCAATTGCGGTTATGGTGCCTAGTGTTTGGCTTTTTGTGAAACTTTTAGATCAACAAGTTTTTGAAAATAATGCGAAGGAATTTGTAAATAGTATTATTAAATATGAAGGCGCTGAGGTTGTTAAGTTTACTCAAGATTATAAGTCAAAAGATATTGATGTTTATTTGATAGGTAATCCTGTTCCACAGAATAAAATTGACCAATGGCAAACTGAACTTCAGAAAACTGATAATCTAGGACAAACCCATTTGCGTATCTACCAAGGGGCTGACCAGAGTGGTGAAATGGCTGCGAAACTTTCTGGCGAAATTAAAGCAGGGATACTTGAAGATTTATACGTGAAGAACGAGCAGTTGATCCAAAGCAAAGACGAAAAAATAAGTTTTTTGGAAAATGAAATTGCATTAATGAAAGTTCAAAATATTCCCTTTAAGGAATTGAGCGAAGAACTAAAAATTAATTATACAGATGTTGAAACTTTCAGCTATTCCAATAAAATTACTACAAACTTTCAAAAAACCGACACTTTGCCTGTAATAAATATTCGCTGGAAAAAAAATGTTCCTTTAAAAGAAAGAAACGCCGATTTGAAGAAAATACAGGAATGGATTAAGTTTAAATTAAAGTTGGATACGCTTCAAGTTTCTGAATATCCATAAAAAGGATTAACCTTCTTTCAGCTGAACTTCGCGTATTTTTTTGAAAAGGTCTGAAGAATACACAAAGTTGGTTACATCTTCATTGTCGGTTTTAAATATTTCTTTATTGGTGCCTTGCCATACCAGTTTTCCGTATTTGAGCAAAACTACTTTTTCACCAATTTCCATTACCGAGTTCATATCATGCGTAACTACGATTGTGGTAATGTCGTATTCGTGTGTTATTTCTTGAATTAAAGTATCAATTAAAGTGGCCGTTTTTGGGTCTAGCCCTGAATTTGGTTCGTCGCAGAAAAGATATTTGGGTTTGTTCACAATTGCCCGGGCAATGGAAACCCTTTTTTGCATTCCCCCAGAGATTTCGGCAGGAAATTTTTTATTTACATTTTCAAGGTTAACACGTTTAAGAACTTCGTTTACCCTTTCACGCATTTCGGCATTTTTTTGTTTGGTGAACATCCGAAGCGGAAACATTACATTCTCCTCAATATTCATGGAGTCGAAAAGTGCGCCACCCTGAAAAAGCATCCCAATTTCTTCACGTAATTTTCGTTGTTGTTCGTCATCCATATCCTGGATAGCACTGTCATTATAATAAATACGACCCTGATCAGGTCTAAAAAGACCCAATAGGCATTTGAGCAAGACGGTTTTTCCACTTCCACTTTGACCTATGATGAGGTTTGTTTTTCCCTTATCAAATTCTGTGGTTATCCCTTTCAGAATTTCTTCGTCCCCAAAACTTTTATGTACGTCTTCTACTTTTATCATCAGCTCAGCATTAGTTGGGTTATTATATAATTTGCTGCAATAATAAGGACACTAGTCCAAACAAATGAATTGGTACTTGCCTTGCCTACTTCCAATGCACCACCCTTCATATAAAAACCTTGCCAAGAAGGAACGGTAGCAAGGATAAAGGCGAATATGGTAGTTTTGAAAAAAGCATAGAAAAGTTGATAGGGTATAAAGTCTTCTTGTAATCCAGCAATAAAATCGGAAGAATTTGTAAAACCACCATAAACCCCAGCAACCCAACCCCCAAGAATTCCAAGAAACATAGAGATAACAATTACAAAGGGATAAAACATCAAGGCAACTATTTTTGGAAAAACCAAATAATTTAGAGAATTGATACCCATTACTTCCAGGGCATCAATCTGTTCCGTAACCCGCATAGAACCTATGCTTGAGGTGATGAATGAACCTACCTTACCTGCCATAATAATGGACATGAAAGTAGGTGCGAATTCCAAAATAACAGACTGCCTTGTTGCAAATCCTATTAAACTATCTGGAATGATAGGATTGCTCATGTTTAAAGCTGTTTGAATAGCTACAACACCTCCTACAAAAAAGGAAATAAAGGAAACAATAGCTAAGGAGCTAATAATAAGGTCGTTGATGTCCTTAAAAATAAGATGTCGTAAAACAGACGTTTTGGTAAAACTGCCAAACACCTTTTTAAGCATTAAAAAATAGGAACCAATATCTTGTAAATACTTCATAAAACAATAGCTATGGCTAAAATACTAAAATTAGCTCACTGTTCTTTGAAAAAGCTTTTTTTGGCTTTTATTTATTAAAAAGTGCTACCATTTTATAATAAATTTCGTTGTTTTCATAGATTCCATTGAAAAGCGATGCGCCAGGACCTTCCGCAAAAACAGGGACCATAGTGCCAGAATGTCCAGAAGTTGAAAAACTGGGTTTAATTTTGTTATAATTATTTCCGTCAGAGGCCAATGTAAAACCACCCGTTTCGTGATCTGCGGTAACAATCACAAGTGTTTCGCCATTTTGTTTTGCAAAATCCAAGGCTACACCCAACGTTTTATCAAAATCCAGAAGCTCTTGAATTAGATAATCTGCATCGTTATCGTGACCGCCCCAATCTATCTGACTTCCTTCAACCATTAAGAAAAATCCTTTTTCGTTTTGGGAAAGCTTTTCTAAAGCCAGTTTGGTAGCGTTTGGTAAAAAATCGCCACGGCCTTCGCTCATTTTCGGCATGCCGTCATCGGCAAGAAGGATGATTTCATTGTTTTCACTTGAGGTTTTAGGAAGTTGGTCTGTAATTACATCATAGCCTTTGGCTCTCATTTTAGCCAACATATCCTTTCCATCTTTTCTTTTGTTGAAAAATTTAAGCCCGCCACCAGCAAAAAAGTTCACACCAGAATTTGGAACAAATTCAGTTATTTCCTCATACATTCTTCGGCTTTTTACGTGTGCATAAAAACTGGCAGGAGTTGCATGCTGAATGGATGAGGTTGCAATTATACCTGTGCTATACCCTTCTTTTGAAAGCTGTTCAACAATGGTTGGTATAGAGATAGTATCGTTATTAACCCCAATGGCTCCATTGTATGTTTTAACACCTGCGGAAAAAACAGTTGCCCCAGCGGCGGAATCGGTAATCAGATCACTTGTGGAAGAAGTTTTGCTTAAACCAATAGTATGGAAACGCTCAAAATTGGGTTTACCATTTTTGTAATAAATAGCTGAGGAAACTTGGCTGAGGCCCATGCCATCTCCAATTAAAAGAATGATGTTTTTTGGTTTTTTTA
>JAGQYZ010000415.1 GCA_020435865.1 Aequorivita sp.
TAGCAGTATGATAAAAGTAAACAACTATGTTTTCAAAAGCTAAAAAACCAGAAAGAATTGACGCAGAACAACGCGAACAATATGAATATGCACGTCAACGTATAAAACAGAAAAAAAACCTAATGCGCCATTTTATACTTTTTTTGGTTGGCTCGGTGCTCTTGATTATTATCAACCCGGTATTGGGTTATGGTGAAAATTTTTTTATAAAACATTGGTTTATTTGGGCTATTTTAATTTGGACGTTCATTTTTTTAATACATCTTTTCAACGTTTTTGTGATGAATAAGTTTATGGACAAAGAATGGGAAGATCGCCAAATGGAAAAACTTAAAGCTCGCCAAGCAGAAAGAATGGCCGAGCTACAGAAAAAAGTGGATGCAGAATTACAGCTTCCCAAAACCCCTTCCGAAGAAATAAAAAAAAACGACCTGAACAACCCTTTACCACCAGACGTAGCATGATTACAATGATTGCCGCCGCTGGCGAAAACAACGAACTGGGAAAGGACAACGATTTGCTTTGGCATTTGCCTGACGATTTCAAGCGCTTTAAACAACTCACAACGGACCATCATATTATTATGGGCCGAAAGACATTTGAAACTTTTCCAAAGCCATTGCCCAATAGAACCCATATCATAATTACAAGAAACAAAACCTATAAAAAGGAAGGTGCGGTTGTGGTCCACAATATGAAAGAAGCCTTGAAGCTTGCCGAAAAGGACGAACAGCCTTTTATAATTGGCGGTGGTGAAATATATAAAATGGGACTCCCCTTTGCTGATAAAATTGAACTTACACGCGTTCATGGAGCTTTTAAGGACGCTGATACTTTTTTTCCAAACTTTTCTGAGGCGGAATGGCAGCTAATCTCAACAACAGAACATTCAAAAGATGAAAAGCATAAGTATTCTTTTGACTATGAAACTTGGGTTCGCAAATAAAATTTTTATATTTAATTCTTATTAAAAAATCAATCAATGAAAGCATATATATTCCCAGGACAAGGTGCACAATTTACTGGAATGGGCAAAGATCTTTACGATAATTCATCAAAAGCAAAAGAACTTTTCCAACAAGCCAATGAAATTTTGGGCTTCGACATTACCAAGATAATGTTTGAAGGCACTGCAGATGAACTGAAAGAAACCAAAGTTACCCAACCCGCTATTTTTCTGCATTCCACAATTTTGGCGGAAGTAATGGGAAGCAAATTTCAACCTGACATGGTTGCGGGGCATTCTCTAGGTGAAATCTCTGCTTTGGTCGCCAATAGAACAATTGCTTTTAGTGATGGATTGCAATTGGTTTACAAACGCGCCTTGGCAATGCAGCATGCTTGCGAGTTAACACCATCAACAATGGCTGCGGTTTTAGGGTTGGAAGACCATTTAGTTGAAGAAATTTGTGCAAACACCCCAGGAATTGTTGTTGCTGCAAATTATAACTGTCCCGGTCAGTTGGTAATTTCCGGCGATGTGGACGCCGTGGGAAAAGCATGCGAAAGCTTAAAGGAAGCTGGCGCGCGAAGAGCGTTGATTTTGCCAGTGGGTGGCGCATTCCACAGTCCGTTGATGGAGCCTGCCCGCGAAGAGTTGGCTGCTGCTATTGAAGCAACACAATTTACCGAACCCGCCTGTCCAATTTATCAAAACGTTTCAACTTTTGCGGTTACAAAACCTTCAGAAATTAAGGAGAATCTTATTTTTCAGTTGACAGCACCAGTAAAATGGACCCAGAGTGTTCAAAATATGATTAAGGATGGTGCTTCTTTATTCATTGAAGTAGGCCCTGGAAATGTTTTGCAGGGATTGGTAAAGAAGATTGATGGTTCCGCAGAAACTGAAAAAGCGGAAATATAATTCAAGATTCCAAATTCACGACAAAAAAACACCGAATGAAAAATTTCATTCGGTGTTTATAATTTTATAACCTTTATTATTTTTTAAGCACTAATCTTGCAATCTTCGCAGTCTTTCACTTCACCATAATAGGTTTCGCGGTATTTGTGCAAGGTTTTAAAAGGAACGTTTAAAAATGTTTTTTTTATGTAAATCACGCTTGTGGTGAACATGCCCATCTTTTCTGTAAATCGTTTTTCTTTTTTTGTTTTTCGTTTTACTGAAACTAGCTTCATAACTTGTGTTTATCGGTTTGAGGCAAAGAAACAAAGGCTATCTTCCAATTCCAAATTATAAGCGTTAAACCTTTTGTAAAAACAGGTATAAGTTGCTGATAATTAAATATTTCTAATCTTTTTCTCCCACTTCCAAGCTGATTGCAAAGCTTCCTCCATTGTTTTTTGGGCTTTCCAGCCTAAAATAGTATTCGCTTTTTTGGTATCTGCATAAACCGAAATCACATCCCCAGGACGACGATCTACAATTTTGTAGTTGAGTTTTTCTCCAGTAGTTTTTTCAAAAGAATTCACAACTTCCAAAACAGAACTACCTCTACCCGTTCCTAAATTAAAAACCTCAAACTGGGTTTCATTTTTAGCGGAAAGCAAGCGCTGAAGCGCAATAACGTGTGCTTTTGCTAAATCTACAACGTGAATATAATCGCGGATACAACTGCCATCTTCTGTTGGGTAATCATCTCCAAAAACAGAAAGTTCTTTTCGTAATCCAGCAGCAGTCTGGGTTATAAACGGAACTAAATTTTGCGGAACGCCTGCGGGCAGTTCACCAATTTCAGCCGTTTCATGCGCTCCAATTGGATTGAAATAACGCAACGCAATAGACTTTAAAGAAGAAATAGCACAAGTATCCTTTAATATTTCCTCACTTATTTGCTTGGTATTACCGTAAGGCGAAGTAGCGGGCTTAACAGGTGCATCTTCCGTAATAGGAAGGGAATCTGGTTCGCCATAAACCGTGCAGGAAGAACTGAAAATAAAATTTTTAATCCCATAAATATTACATTCCTGTAACAAATAAATAAGCGTGTTCAAATTGTTTTCGTAATAAAGCAAAGGATTTTCAACGCTTTCACCCACCGCTTTACTGGCAGCAAAGTGAATAATACCTTCAATGTTTTTATTCCTTTTAAAAAAATCGGTAACATCTGCTTTTATGCGAAGATCCAGCCTTTCAAAAGCTGGTGGCGTTTTGGAAATATTGGTTATGCCCTCCAAAACATCCAAAGATGAGTTAGATAGGTTATCAATAATAATAACCTGATAGCCTGAATTTTGTAGTTCAACAACGGTATGGGAACCAATGTAGCCCAAACCACCTGTAACGAGTATTTTTTTCATTATTTGGTAACGAAATTTATAACGGTTTCGGTGATGTACTTTATCTGCTCATCATCCAATTCTGTATGCATTGGCAATGAAATCACTTCTTTTACTAATTGATTGGTGACTGCAAAATCTTTTTCTTTATAGCGCTCATCTCTATAAGCTTTTTGAAGATGCAACGGAATTGGATAATAAACCCCGCATGGAATTCCCTTTTCATTTAAATGGTTTACCAAAGCATCGCGGTCAGAGTTCACAATTTTTAAGGTGTATTGGTGAAAAACATGGCAGTCACAAACATCACAAATGGTTTGGGTATTTTCGCAAAAACCAGTTGGTGTAATTATATTTTCAATTCCCGCAAAAGCTTCACTGTATTTTCTTGCAGCATTTCTTCGCGCTGCATTGTATTCATCCAAATGTGGCAATTTTGCACGAAGCACAGCCGCCTGGATGGAATCCAATCTACTGTTAACACCAACCACATCGTGATGGTAACGTACGTACATACCGTGGTTTACAATCCCTCGAATTATGTGGGCTAAATCATCATCATTGGTAAAAATGGCCCCACCATCGCCGTAGCAACCTAAGTTTTTCGAAGGAAAAAACGAAGTTGAAGCTACATGGCCAATGGTTCCAGTTTTTTTCTTTGTACCATCTTTGGATGTATAATCTGCTCCAATTCCTTGAGCATTGTCTTCAATTACAAACAGATTGTGTTCTTTGGCAATGGCCATAATTTCGTCCATATTTGCAGCAAGACCAAAAAGGTGCACTGGAACTATGGCTTTGGTTTTTGACGTAATCGCTTTTTTGATCGCTTCTATATTTATATTGAAATTAACTGGATCTACATCTACCAAAACTGGAGTGAGTTGTAAAAGTGCTATTACTTCAACAGTTGCAGCAAACGTGAAATCTGCGGTAATCACTTCATCACCCGGTTTTAGCCCGAGACCCATCATTGCAATTTGGAGTGCATCCGTTCCATTGGCACAGGGAATCACGTGTTTTACACCCAAGTATTCCTCAAGTTCCTTTTGAAATTCGTGAACTTCAGGACCGTTCACAAAAGCCGTAGCTTCAATCACGTTCATTATGGAGCTATCCACGCGTTCCTTTATGTTTTCATACTGACCTTTTAGGTCGACCATTTGTATTTTTTTCATGCTGGAGAAATAATTTTGAATTCGGTAAAATTACGAAAATGATATTTGTTTGTGTTGAAGTTATTGAGTTATTGGGCAATTAAGTTATTGAGCCTGGTATTTGGAATTTGGTGCTTGAAATTTGGTATTTTAGCGGTCTATGCACACAGTTTATAATCTTTTGATCTATTTAGCCTCCTTCGGTTTAAGGATTGTGGCACTTTTCAGTAATAAAATGAAACTTTTTGTCAACGGTAGAAAAGACGTTTTTAAAATTCTTCAACAAAAAATTTCTCCAACTGATAAAACTATTTGGTTTCACTGCGCTTCCTTAGGCGAATTTGAGCAAGGCGTTCCTATTATGAAAGCAATGAAAAAACTAAAACCAGATAATAAAATAGTGGTCAGTTTTTTCTCGCCTTCCGGTTTTGAAATAAAAAAGAATACGCCCTTGGTAGATGCTGTGGTTTTTTTGCCCATGGATACGCAACTGAACGCGAAGAAATTTATTACTGCAATACATCCTTCTCTTGCCATTTTTGTGAAATATGAATTTTGGCCAAATTATCTTTTCGAACTTCAGCGTAAAAACATTCCAATACTTTTGGTTTCGGGCGTTTTTAGGGAAAACCAAATATTTTTCAAGCCATACGGTGGATTTATGCGAAAAACCCTAGCGACTTTTGAACACTTTTTTGTGCAAGATGAAAATTCCGAAGCCCTTCTACACAGCATAGGTTTTAAGAATGTAAGTGTTAGTGGCGACACCCGTTTTGACAGGGTTTCACAACAAATTGAAATAGATAATTCTTTAAAATTTGCTGATGCGTTTAAAGGGAACTCGATCTGTATTGTCTGTGGAAGTACATGGCCAGAAGATGAAGCCTTACTTATAGAGTATATAAATTCAGCCCCAGAAAATGTAAAATTCATCATTGCACCACATAAGATAGAAAGTGATAAAATTGCATATTTCAAAGAAAAAATTGTCAAGAAAACAATTCTTCATTCTCAAAAAGACGAGGTTAATACTGCGGAATATTCTGTTCTAATAATTGATTACATAGGTTTGTTAAGCAAATTATATAGCTATGCCGATATTGCTTATGTTGGTGGAGCTGCAGGAAAAACAGGGCTTCACAACATTTTGGAGCCAGCCACTTTTGGTGTACCGATAGTTATTGGCAAAAACTACGATGAATTCCCTGAAGCTATTCGCCTTCAGGATTTGGCCGGTTTGTTTTCTGTGAAAAACGCTTCAGAGTGCAATGAAATTTTAAACAAGTTAGTAAAAGACACTAATTTCAGAAATAAAACCGGAATGATTGCTGGGCACTTTGTAAATAAAAACACTGGAGCCACTCAAAAAATAGTTAATTATATTGATACTTTTTCAAAATAATTAGCTATTTGCATTAGAAAAACAGTGTCTTTTTTAAAAAATTTACGGAATTAATGTTTTTTTCACACTTTTTAGGATAGAATTATTATTTCTCCATCATTTAAGAGTTAGATTTGCTGAAACAAATAAAACAATCTACATGAAAAAATTATTTATACTGATTTCAATCGCTTCTTTAGCCTTGGGCTCGTGCAGAGAAAACAAAACGGAGACCAAAGAAGTAATTCGTGAAGTAAGAGTTGAAACTGAAACACCTCAAGAAAATAAAGAAGGTATTCTTGAACGAGCTGCTAAAAAAGTTGACAAAGAAGTAAATCAGGAAATTGATAAAAAAATTGACGAAATAGGAAACGATAAATAATTTATAAACTCTAACTTAAAACTTAAAAATCATGAAAAAGTTAACGATGATCGCTCTATTTGCAGGATTTTTAACCATCTCACTTTCATCTTGCAGAGATCAAAAAACCGAAAAAGAAGAAGTAATTGAAGAAATGCAAGACAAAGGCGCGGATATTAAAGTAAAAGATGATGGTGATAAAATAAAAATGGAAACCGAAGACGAAAAGGTTAAAATAAAAACCGATGACGAAGGAAACGTTAAAATAAAACAAAAAGACAAAGAATAAACTCAGTCTTATAATAAATATAAAGGGATGGCTTGAAAGAGCTATCCCTTTTATTATTTCAGACTATTTATTTGGCCTTTTAATTCATCCATAGATTGTTGCAGTTGGCGCAGTAAATTGCTTTCAGAAGGTTCATCCACGCCAAAGCTCAGCTTACTGTTTACCATCCAAAGCTCCTGAATATCCTTCACTTTTACATCAATTGGCAAATATTCATCATTAAGAGAAATAAGCCTGATGCTCTGAGGGTTGCTCGAAATTTTTTGAAGTTTTTTCACCAATACAGAATCTCTTAGAACCACAATATAAATCTTGCTATCTGTTGCTTCGTTAATGCTCGGCACGGCACGGCCCAAAACCCACTCATTAGGTTTAATATTTGGCAGCATACTATCGCCTTCCACCTGAAAACCACGATAAGAAGCATTTCTGTACTCCGGCAAAGGAATGTTAAAAGCAGGCAAAGTCTGGTACCAACCCATATCGTGGATATTATTAGGATAACCAGCAGCTGCTTTCTGGTTCACCAAAATAATACTATCATTTCCTGCTATATCAACAGTTAAAACCTTTGGGCTTACGTCGCCTTGGAAAGTATCTATATACTTATCAAAACTTTTACCATAAAGCCACAAAGGATTAATTTTAAATTGCCCCATAAGTTCCATCACAATTTTACCAGTTATTTTGGTCTTACCTCTTTCAATATCAGCAGTTGTGGTGCCAATATCAAGAAGACTCGCGAAAGATTGTTGAGTATGGTGCAGTTCTTCTCGGAGTACTTTAAATCGTGAAGCTTCTATAGGAATAGTATTTTTCATGCTTTAAAAATAAGTTATTTTGGAAATATTCCAAAAAAAATATGGATAATTTCCCGAAAAAATATTTACAATTACACTAAAAAAAAATCTTATAAATGATACACAATCAAAATTTTAATTACTTTTGCACACTATTAATCACTAATCTATTCTATCATGAAAAAAATCTTTTTATCACTTGCCGCTCTTGCATTAGTTGCTTCTGTATACTCTTGTAGAGAAACTACTAAAGAAAACGCCGAAGAGACTGCTGAAACAATGCAAACTGATGCTGAAAACGCTATGGACGATGCTGCTGATGCTGTTGACAATGCTGCTGAAGCAACTGAAGACGCTATGAAAGATGCTGGCGATGCTGTTGAGCAAGCTGCTGAAGACACTAAAGAAGCTGTAAAAGACGCTACTGACGGTCAATAAACAAATTCTTTGCTAAAAAACAGAAAGCCCTTTCAAATGAAAGGGCTTTTTTTATATCATCTATTATTATCTTGTTAAAATCTATTTCAAAAAAAAAGCTCCCTCAATAAAGAAGGAGCTTTTGTACTCGAGGCGGGACTTGAACCCGCACGACCAGATGGTCACAGGATTTTAAGTCCGGCGTGTC
>JAGQYZ010000416.1 GCA_020435865.1 Aequorivita sp.
ATTACAAAATTGGTGGAAATGGTACATCATCTCGTTAAATCATTTAAAAACTTTTTTAAGTCTTCCATTTTAAGTTTATTGGTTATATTAATCATTCTGTTGCTGTTAACGCAAATGGATCAAGCCTTCACAATGATGGTAGACTTGATAGAAAGTAAATGGGGCTCTATGCTCCTTTCATTTTTCTTTATAAATGGTTTGGCTGTGGTTCTTTCACACTACCCAATTTATACCTATTATGCAGCAGATCTAAACAATAGTGGCGATTATACCCATTGGCACGCCAAACATCCTTTAAATTGGTGGATTTTCAAACGTTTTACTGTTTACACTTTTACAACAGATAGTAGTACTGGTTACAAACCCGACAACTGGGCCAATTATTTTCGTTATTTCACAGGAATTTTAATCCATATTGTTTGGATTCACTTTATTATAAGCAGCTTTAAGCCTAACATCATTTTTGAGGATTTTCCATTTGATAAAGTTAAAATCATTATCTACCTACTTTTACTGATTCCTTTCATTCTTTATATTTATTTAAAAGAAAAAATTACCAAATATGAAAGAGAAAAAACTTCTAAAGAGCTTCCTGAAAAGCTAACCAAACTTTACCGAAAACTGGCGCTTTGGTACCTCATAATAGTAATTGCCTGCATCATTATGCTAATCAATACCCTTACGTGGGGCAATTTCAGCCCAGCTGGTTTTATATTGCTTTTATTAACGAGTTATGCCTTCATATTCAATTACATATTTTTTAGGCTATTGCGTACAAAGTTCAGTATCATTTTAGGGACTTTAAAAAGTTCAAAATACTTACCCGCTTCCATCTTTTTTGAACAAATCCATTTTCTGGAAAAATCTGAAAATTACCTGCTGATGTTCTATCTCAACTTTTTGGTAGCTGGTATCTTTCTGTTTCTTTCAACTTTAGCAAGTATTTTAGGATGGCAATTGCTTAATGGAGTACCTATTTTGCTAGCATTCTTTTATTTTTATTATTTCATCTTTGCCAGTTTGGGCAAATATTTTTTTGTTGCCAGAAAAAAGAAACTACTGAATACTAAAGGCTACAAAGCTTTTATGGTAGCAATTTTTACAATAATCATATTAATAATCATTACAAATTTTACAAATGTTGAAGTTACAACTCACGAACTGGATTTGGTTGAAAACACAAAGACCGAAATTCCCGAGTCTGTTTTTCTTGACAGTTTAAAAGCAAAAAAAGACAATACCCTATTCTTTATAGCCTCGCATGGTGGTGGCCTAAAAGCAAACGTTTGGACACTAAATGTACTCAACAGATTACAAACCAAAACCAAAGGAAAGCTTCTAAACCAAAGTATTGCATTTTCTGGTGCATCAGGTGGCTCACTTGGTCTGGCGCTCTATACAGGGCTTTATAAAGAAGACGGTCTGGACACCCTTCGCATTCAAAAGAAAATAGATTCCCTAGCAAAACAAAATTACACTTCACTGGATTTAACGCTCACTTTTGGATTGGACACATACCGAAAAATTTGGCCGCTCAGTCAACGTATTGGGCTTCACGACCGACCCTATTATGCAATGGTGAAATATCAAAATAATATTCAAAATACACCATCCAAAAGGCTTTCAGAAACATCTTTTCGCGATTATTGGAAAGAAGCTTTTATGAAAGAAGGCTATTTTCCATCTTTAATTATGAACACGGCGGGCCAAAAAGGAAACCGCGGCATTCTATGGTCTGTAAAGCAAAATAAATTTGATGCTATTTTTCCATATGCAGAAAATTTAGCCGATTTGGCAGGTAACAAAACCCTACCTTTTTACCAAGCCGTTTCCACTACCAATCGCTTTCCAATCTTCAGTCCTGCAGCAAAAATAAAAGGGCACGGACATTTTATAGATGCAGGAGCAATTGATAATAGTGGACTTTTAGGATGCTTGGATTTGCATAATTATTTACTCCGCAATAAAGTATTGGGCGATAAACAAATAGCATACATTGAAATTATAAACAGTAAAAGTTTGTATGTAAATTATTTGGTTGAAAAATTTAAGAAAGAAATTAAAATCATCCACATCCATAAAAACGAGAACGAATCAGATAACATAATTGTAGATTTGGAAACTGGCTTAAACCTCGATAAAATCCCAGGATATTTGAGTGATTATATTACTAACTGGGAAAAATATGAAAATGGCAAACTGCGCTATTTTAAAATATTCATGCCACACAAAGTTTCAATGGATGATGTGGAAACCCTTTTTAAAGGAAAAATCACAAACCCAAATACACAAGCAAAACTTGCGACCTTTTTAGAAAAAGAGAACAATTTAATTCTTTCATTAACTGAAAAACCTGACAAATCCTTTTTTGACCCTTGGGAATTTTATGAACCAACGCTTTCGAGACATTTAAGCAAAAGTAGCCTGAATTATATAGATGCCATTCTGGAACATCCTTTATTGAAAGAACAATTTTCAGAAATTGAAACTCTTATTAATACTAAAAAAGTTGAGAAAAACGAAAAACCCGAACTTGTTTTTTAAAGCATTTACAATTTATTGTCCGTGCAATGTATTCAGCGCATAAATGGCAAAACTGCCCAGCCAATGGCCACCCTCATAACTATCACCCACCAAGTTTGGATATGAATATGCAACATGTTCATTGGCAAGATTTTGAAGATGTGTATATTTTGGAAATTGCTTCGCCAAACCATAAAATACCCAAGCCCTACTGAAATTCAATCCATCCAAATGCACAAGTTTTCCATCGGTGCGATCGCTTACCTCTCCTACTTTTAAATGATAATTTTCATCAGCGAGTCGCGGTAAAAAAGTATCCATCCAAGTTATAAATTCTTCTGAAGAAAGCACACGACGCATAATATCAACCTCTTCCAAACAAGGCGAAAGAAAATCATAACCACTGGGTTCCCAGTTTATCGGGCAGTTTTCATTATTGAAATAAAAATCTCTTGCACGTTTTTCAATTAGTTGTTTCAGCTCTATATCGCCAACCGATTCAGCATAATCATAAGCAAATGTCAATCCAAAAGCAGTATTGGTATGTTCACCCACACGGATTGGGTAATTTAGTTTTGGCAAAAATTCTTTGTACCTAAATACTATAATTTCTGTCAAAGGCTTAAGGTTTTGTTCCAGTTCCCGCGCCATTGGGTCATCCCATTTATGCAATTCTTCGGAAAGTTTTAAAAGCCATGCCCAGCCATACATTCTTTCAAAAGATTTATTGATGGGTTTTTCAAAAAA
>JAGQYZ010000417.1 GCA_020435865.1 Aequorivita sp.
TAATTTTCCAAAGCATATTTTAATGTTCCTGAGCTACATAGCATTAATGAGGGAATCTTTATTTTCCCTTCGTATCTAACATCTCTAGGGGGAATCCCTTCCATAGTGACTAATGCTTTAACTTTTTTGCATCTAGCGGTAAATTCTCCCGCAATGCGTCCACCTAAAGAGTGACCAAAAACCCCAATATTGTTCAAATCAATTTTACCGTTAAAGGCTATTGTATTTAATTTTTTGATTTTATCGATTACAAAAGAAATGTCTTCATAGCCCATCTCAGTTGGTTTTTCATAAAATTCATCTACTCGCTCATAAGGTCCAGCCATCATACCATTAGGAGTTTTAAATTCGTCAGAGGGAAAAAGCGTAAACCCATCTTGATAGGTAACATATCCTATCTCTGGCATATCCACCGAAACAACAACAAAGCCTTGGCTCGCCAATTCCTCGGCTATGGTCGAGTACAGAAATCTCTCAGTTCCTCGACCTGGTACAATCAATATTAAAGGGGCTTTTTCTACCTCCAATGAAATTGGAGCTCTTAAAAAAGAATTAGTCAATGTTTTTGTATAATCCTTGGATAAGGAAGCATAAGGAGCACTTTTCAGGTTTTCAACTGAAGACACAGGAAACCAAAATTGAGCTATAATAGTTCTCTTTTGTATAAAATCGGGACGTATTTTCATTACCCTTGTTTGGTCAACCCATTCGTAAATAGAAGTACCAACAGTGTATTTTCCCGTAGGTTTTATTAATTGTAGTGTATCTGTTTGGGTGTAGCCTTGATAAATAAATACCCAAAAGAAAGCTATAGCTATAACACTTTTAATCATAGTAACTTGTTTATTCCTAACTAAAATAACAACGAAGTCACTGCATTACACTTTTATGTTATGAAAGATTAATTTTTGTTATTTGGGGACTATAATATGAGATTTGGATACTATTAATGATATTTTATAAACTGTTGTATCCTAATTAATTTACCTTCTGGCTTATAATTAATTGTTTTTTGTTTTCCTTCTATTTGTACACTAACTAGTATTGGTTTATCCGTTATCCACGCATTACCAAAAATGTAAGAATTTTTAGCTCCTAAATAAACCATTCCTTTTCTTAGACCAGCTTTGTATGCGTTCGAGTTTTCAATTACACTCTTTATTATAGAAACATCCCCATATTCTACTTCATAACCTTTTTCAAAGGAAGGCATTTCTACAAAATCCAACACATAATCTGGATTAAAGGATTTTGAGTTTAATTCTATATCTCTACCTTCAATTATATATTTATTAAAATCTTCTTTTACATCAATTCCATATTGATTTCCTTTAGCGATAAAATACTCGAAATCAATTTCTTTGTCTACATCAATCTTAGCCCTTTCCATCAATTCCAATAAAAGCTGTTTTAACGATTTTTGAGAATTTTTTTGTTGTATTTGAATGTCCCACATTAGAGCCATTAAGCAACCTTTATAATAATAAAGTTTATTCTGCTCTCCTGAGAAACTGTGATTTTTCTTTCTTTCCAACAACTGGGCATAAGTTTCATTGGCACTGCTATTGTTAGCAATGAGGTACAAATCGGTATTAAAAGAATTTATAAACTCCTTTTTATCCATAATCCCAGCTTCTAACAAAATTTTTCTAGAAAAGTAATCCGTAAACCCTTCATATAACCAAGTATATTT
>JAGQYZ010000418.1 GCA_020435865.1 Aequorivita sp.
TGTTAATTATTTTACCAGCTAGCATTAGGAATAAAAGCCCTAGTAATAGATAGAGCCCGATGAAACCAAGCAAGGTAAATAATGTATTTCCCGATGAAACGGTTGGCGAAATACCATCGGCAGTTCGTAAGAGATTATAGACCAACCAAGGCTGTCTGCCTAATTCTGCGGTATACCAACCTGTGGTGTTTGCTATGTATGGAAAAGGCAGCATAAACATGAGTGTCCATAAAATCCATTTGGTTTTATAAAGCTTTTTTCGATACAACTGCACAGCTGCCAAGAGCATTAAAGCAATAAAAATAGTTCCCAAACCAACCATAATATGATATGAATAATACAATCCAGGAATATTAGTGGGGTGTACACTTTCATCAAATTCATTCAAACCCTTAATTTGGGCATCCCATCTTTGATAGGTTAAAAAGCTCAACACGTTTGGAACTGCTATTTTGTTGTCTAGTTTTTTATTTTCCGTATCTGGCTGCCCAATTAAAATAATTTCAGAACCTTTATCTTCTGTTTCAAAGATACCTTCCATAGCGGCAAAGGTTACGGGTTGATGTTCTACAACATTCTTAGCGGTCCAATCTCCTGTGGGAAAAGCCACCAAAACACTAGAAATCAAACCAAAAATCACTCCTGTTTTTACGAAAAGTTTTCCGAATTCACTATGTTTATTGCTTAACAGATAGAATGCGCCTATGGCTGCCACTACAAAAGATGCTGTAATAACTGAAGCCAATTGATTGTGTAAATAGGAAGGCAGCAACCAAGGGTTGGAAAACAGAGCCCCAAAATTATTAAGCACAAATTTTCCATTCTCTAAAATTTCATAACCTACCGGATGTTGCATCCAAGAATGGGTAGCTATAATTAAGTAACCACTAGCCCAAGACCCTAAAAACACGAGAAACCCTGTTAGGAAATGTAACTTCTGACCCATTAATTTTTCTCCAAAAAGGAACAGTCCCAAAAACGAAGATTCAAGGAAAAAGGAAAACATCCCCTCCATTGCAAGGGTCTGCCCTATAATACCCCCTGTAAGCTCTGAAAACTTTGCCCAATTGGTTCCAAATTGAAATTCCATTGGAATTCCGGTAACAACACCCATTGCAAAATTAAGCGCGAAAATCTTCATCCAAAATTTCGCGGCATCGTTGTATTTATCAATTTTGGTTCTTAGGAATTTCCATTTAAAATAGACAATCATTAAAGACAGTCCCATGGTCAATTGTGGAAATAAATAGTGGAAAGTGATAGTAAATGCGAATTGCATTCCGTCATAAAAGAACATATCTTCCATACTTCAGAAAATTGATGGTAAAATTCTAAACAAAGATAAAAGATGCAGCTACTTTATAATGCAACTTTTGTTACAGTTTGTAAAATATGCTGCTCCTTTTTCTACCTTTATCCAAATTATCCATATTTTGAATCTCAGAAAAAACCAATCTATTTAAAACCATGATAGTCCACGACTTTAGCAACGAAAAATCAATCCTCAACCAATTTATATTGGAGATGCGCGATGTTGCCATTCAAAAGGATTCCATGCGCTTTCGGAAAAACATTGAGCGTATTGGTGAAATTCTCTGTTATGAAATGAGCAAAACGCTGCATTACAAAACAGAACTCGTGACAACACCTTTGGGGGAAAAGGAAATGAAAGTACCTGAAACCGATGTAGTGGTCTGTTCCATATTACGGGCGGCGCTCCCATTTCACCATGGCATTCTGAATTTTTTAGACAAAGCTGAAAACGCTTTTATTTCGGCATACAGACACCATCCCAATGGCAATGCTGATTTTGAAGTGATCGTAAATTATTTAGCATCACCTTCCATTGAAAACAAAACCTTGATATTGACCGACCCTATGCTGGCAACGGGAAAGACTTTGGAAAATGTGCTTAAAGCTTTTAAAACTCACGGAACGCCCAAACAGATTCATATACTTTCAATCATCGGCAGCAAAACCGGAATTGAATATATTAAAGAAATATTTCCTGAAAACACACATCTTTGGATTGCGGCTGTGGATGACCAATTGAACAATCATAGTTACATTGTACCCGGTTTGGGCGATGCTGGCGATCTGGCTTTTGGCGAAAAACTTTAATTATTTAAAATCTTCAACAGCATCGCTCAAATCAAAAACATTACTTTTATCAAGAATATTTGTTATAATACTGCTTCCTGCGGTGCTTCTATATCCTCCCGCACAATGCACTACTATTGGTTTATTAGTAGGAATCAAATCTTTGGAATTTCTCAATTCGTTAAGAGGTATATTTAATGCATTTTCAAAAAACCTACCTTCTGATAGTTCACTCTTATTTCTGATATCAATAATCGTGTATCCCTCTTTATTTTTATTAAAATTTTCAAAATCAAAGGGTTCTGATTTTTCTTTAGATTTATCTGAAAGTGTTACAATAGCTATAACTTGAGGTTCATAACCTATTTTAG
>JAGQYZ010000419.1 GCA_020435865.1 Aequorivita sp.
GGAATGGTTTTTATGCTTTTCGGAATATGAAAAGTATAGAAATATATATGGTTTACAATTTGTTTAAATTTGAAATCAATATTTGGATATTCCTGTGCAAAGTGTTTGTCAAAAGTATAGTTAAAAAAAACGCCATCGCGATCGCTTGTTTTTTCTTCCGAAGAAAATATTTTGGAGAAAAAAGTAATCATTTTATGTTCATGTGTGTGCTCGAGACCCAACAAATGGTCTTCTTCATGATGCCCATAATCTGTATGCGTCATTACATGCGAAAAAGTGTGCATCGCCTCTCCAATTTGTTTTTGCATCGGGTTTAGCAAATATAAAGCTGAAAGAAAAAGCACGAAATGTTTTTTAAATGAGATATGTAATTTGCTTTTAAGCATTTTTTTGATTGGTTGTAAATAGATACGCAAGATTGGAACGTTTGGATTTTTCAAATCCTCATTTAACCGTTTCTTAACTATTTTTGATAGCTGAAAAATTCCTTAAACAGTAAAACATAAAGTATCTTTGAGCCTATGGCCAATGCTTCGGTAACTCTTCAAATTTCGACCCTTCCCGATTCTCCCGGTGTTTATCAATATTATGATAAAGATGGGAAATTGCTCTATGTGGGCAAGGCAAAAAACCTGAAAAAAAGGGTTTCGTCTTATTTTAACAAAACACAGGATAACGACAAAACCCGAATTCTCGTAAAAAAGATTGAAACCATAAAGCACATCGTCGTTAAAACCGAGACCGATGCGCTTTTGTTGGAGAATAATTTGATAAAAAAATATCAGCCGCGCTACAATGTGATGCTGAAGGACGATAAAAGTTATCCGTGGATTTGTATTAAAAACGAACGATTTCCGAGAGTTTTTCCTACACGAAGAATGATTAAGGACGGTTCAGAATATTATGGGCCATACACCAGTATGAAAACCGTGCACACGCTGCTTGATTTAATTAAAGGCTTGTATCCGCTGAGAACATGCAATTACGATCTTTCCGAAGAAAAAATTAGGGCAGAAAAATATAAAGTGTGTTTGGAATATCATTTGGGAAACTGCGCCGGACCTTGCGAAGGGCTTTATTCTGAAAAGGAGTATCACGAAAATATTGAGGCCATACGTAATATTGTAAAAGGAAATTTTAAGGATTCGCTACATAAATTTAAAAGCCAGATGAAAGCTTTGGCAGCCGATCTAAAGTTTGAACAGGCGCAGCGTGTAAAGGAAAAGATTGATATTTTGGAGAATTACCAAAGCAAAAGCACGGTTGTAAATCCGAAAATTAACAATGTTGATGTTTTCTCAATCATTTCTGATGAAAGTTATGCGTATGTGAATTTTCTACAACTTTCGCATGGCGCTATTATTCGTTCGCACACATTGGAAATAAAAAAGAAATTGGATGAAACCGATGAAGAATTGCTTCAACTTGCCATTGTTGAAATTCGGCAACGTTTCAACTCGCTTTCAAAAGAAATTTATCTTCCTTTTGAAGTGGAATTGGGCGAAGATATAAAAACGCATGTTCCCAAATTGGGTGACAAAAAAGCAATTCTCGACCTTTCTGAAAGAAACGCGAAATACTATCGAATGGAGCGTTTCAAGCAAGCAAAAATTGTAGATCCAGACCGTCACGAAAAACGCATTATGGCGCAGATGAAAAAAGATTTAAGGTTGAATGAGGAACCGCGACATATTGAGTGTTTTGACAATAGTAATATTCAAGGAACAAATCCTGTGGCCGCTTGTGTGGTTTTCAAAAACGGGAAACCGAGCAAAAAGGACTACCGTAAATTCAACATAAAAACTGTGGAAGGCCCGGATGATTTTGCTTCGATGGAAGAAGTTGTCTATAGACGTTACAAAAGATTACTGGAGGAGGAGCAACCCTTGCCGCAACTCATCA
>JAGQYZ010000420.1:0-296 GCA_020435865.1 Aequorivita sp.
GTTCTGTAAAATATAGGTCCTCTTGAAGCATACATCACCTGATTGTTGGAAGGGGAAATCTTTAAATTATACAAATCGCCTCCAAAATCTTGCGAAATGGGTGTCCAAGCTCCTCCAAAATTAGTGGATTTATATACACGATTATACCCCACATATATATTATTTGCTAGAACAGGATCTTGTTCAAATGGAGTAACCCAATTTCCAGAACCGCTTCCTGGTTCATTCATGCCAATATAAGAGTTCCCACCATTCATAGAACGGTACATCTGTCCATTTTGGCTTGTTCCGTAAAA
>JAGQYZ010000420.1:370-3827 GCA_020435865.1 Aequorivita sp.
GTATAGAAAGATGTTCCGTTATCTTGTGCGCCTCCTGAAACAATTACATCAGCAGTTTGGGAAACGCCTATTTTATAAAATTGTCTAATTCCCAATCCAGCTGTAAGATCTTCGTAGTAATTAGCGTTAACTGTTCCAGTATTTGTAGCTTTATAAATGCCACCATCAGTAATTGCAAACAATGTGGTTCCGTAAAATTGAAGGTCATCAACATCTGAATGACAATAGCCAATATTTTCTGATTGTGCTAAACCTGGTTGCCAATCTGAAGTACAGCTAAAGCTTACCCCACCATTTGTAGATCTCCAGGTAAGAAGCCCTGCAATATGAACTTCATTTGCATTTGTTGGGTTTACAGCTATACCCATATCGCGCGGAGCTTGGCCACTGTTATCATTCCCGGTAATGCTATACCCAAAAAAGTTAAGACCTCCATGATTAAGTTTTGTGAAACTACTTCCGCTATTACTAGAAGTATAAAATGCTCCAAACCTGCTTCCAGAGGCTTCCAATACATATACTACGCTTGGGTCATCTGCAGATACCCCAATCATTTTAGGTCCGTTTGTAAACCCGCCAATGTCTGTAAATGTTGCACCGCCATCAGTAGATTTATGAAAACCTGTTCCCGAAGCATAAACAACTGAAAGGTCTCCTGGTTTGAATTCCACATCATATCCTCTGTTGTCTCCAGAAACAATTTTAGTCCAGTTAGCCCCACCGTCGGTAGATCTATATATACCTACATTTTCAGCAGTTGCAAACATAATGTTGGTATTAGAAGGGTTAATAAGAATTTTATTTACAATACTGCTTCCTGTTTGTCCTAGTAAATTCCAGGTTGCACCTGCATCAGTTGATTTAAAAATATTTCCCCCTGTAGAACCAAAAAAGTAAGTATTAGAATTTGTAGGGTCTATTGCCACTGAATAAACTTCTAAATTAGAAAAGTAGTCACAAAGCGGAGTCCAAGTTTGGGCACCATCTGTGGTTCGCCATACGCCTCCTGTATTAGCGCCAATAATCATATGGTTTATATCGCCTTCATCTATAGCAAGACCAGTGATTCTTCCAACGCCTGGGTTCCATCCTGAAGTAGCATTCCAATCTTGAGGACCAAGTTCTTGCCAATTATCAGGGAGAACTATACGGTTTTGAGCCGTGTTATTCAAATATGCATTCCATTGTTGAAGTTCATTTAAGCGTTCTTCGGTAGTTGGAAGGTACCCATTATCTTTTACCATCCTAATAGCATTGTATTCCCACCTTTTAAATTGAAAATATTCCTGTGCTTCCTCTTGTTCTTCGCCTTCTTCTGCAAGTGGCTCTATTCCCATAGCTTGAAAATAAGCTTCGGCGCTATCAATAATATCCTGCACTTTATAGGTGCCGGCGTCAATCATTCTAAGATATTCCTGTGCCTGACTGGCAAAAGAACTAAATATTAGTGTAAAAAGTAGAAGTAATTTGAAACGCATCTTTTTAATTTTTAAGTATTTATATTAAAGTTCATTCGAGAATTCCAAAAGTATTAAAAATAAAAATTGTGGAGAAACCAAACTTTGTATTTTTACCAATAAAAGCACCTCATAATAATATAAAGTCTTAAATTTTATGCAACCCTTACACATCCTACTTTTAATTGCTGGCTATTTTTTAGTCTTGATTTTAGTTTCCTTTTTAACTAATAGGGGTGGAAGTAATGCGGATTTTTTCAAAGCTGGGAAACAATCTCCTTGGTATTTAGTTGCTTTCGGAATGATTGGTGCCTCACTTAGCGGTGTAACTTTCATCTCGGTTCCTGGTTGGGTAGAAGCTTCAAAATTCAGTTATTTTCAAGTTGTTCTGGGTTATATTGTTGGTTATGCGGTTATAGGAACCGTATTGCTCCCATTATATTATAGATTAAATCTGACTTCAATTTACACATATTTAGAGGGCAGGTTTGGAAAGGCTTCCTATAAAACTGGCGCTTCATTCTTTCTACTTTCAAGGGTTGTGGGAGCAAGCTTTCGCTTGTATTTAGTGGCAATTGTACTGCAAAGTTTGATTTTTGATGCTATGGAAATCCCTTTTTGGCTAACAGTTACAATTACAATTTTATTGATTTGGCTTTACACTTTCAAAAGCGGAATAAAAACCATTGTTTGGACTGATTCACTACAAACCCTCTTTATGCTTATTGCAGTTGGGGTCTCCGTTTATTATGTTTCCGAAGATTTAGGTCTTTCGGGAAGTAATCTTTTCAACTTTGTTGCAAATAGCGATATGAGTCAGATTTTCTTTTTTGACAATTGGAAATCAGGTGACTTTTTTGTGAAACAGTTTTTAAGTGGAGCCTTTATAGCTATTGTAATGACAGGCCTTGATCAAGATATGATGCAGAAAAACCTAACCTGCAGAAATTTGAAAGATGCACAGAAAAACATGTTTTGGTTCACTATTGTTTTAACCATAGTAAATTTCGTGTTTTTGGTTTTGGGGCTTCTGTTAACTGTTTATGCACAGCAAAATGGTATTGATGCACACAAAGATCAGTTATACCCAACGCTTGCCATGACAAATCAATTTGGTATAGGCGTTGCTGTACTCTTTATCTTAGGATTGATAGCTGCGGCATATAGTAGTGCAGATAGTGCATTGACAGCATTGACGACTTCTTTCAGTATTGATATTTTAGAAATTGAAAAAAAATATGATGAAGCAAAACAAGTCCGTGTTCGAAAACTGATTCATATTTTGGTTTCTTTGGCTTTAATTGCAGTTATCATCGTTTTTAAATATGTAATTGCTGATGATTCCGTGATTGCAAAGCTTTTCGTTTTTGCAGGATATACCTATGGGCCACTTTTGGGATTGTATGCTTTTGGTCTATTCACAAAATGGAACGTAAAAGATAAACTTGTCCCTTTGGTAGCCATACTGACTCCCTTTTTAGGATATGAAATAAGTTATCTAAGTACAGAATACCTGAATTTTGAATTCGGTTTTTTTATATTGATTTTGAATGGAGCACTTACCTTCTTCGGATTAGTATTGATTCGTTCCCAAAAGAACTAAGGTACAGGCAACCTCCACTTCAATATTGTTTTTCCGGAGTAATTCATAAAACTTTGGATTTTCGGTACCCGGATTAAAAATAACGCGTGTCGGTTTTAATGCAATAATGTAATCGTAATATTCCTCCTGCCGTTTTGGATTTAGATATAACGTTACGGTATCTATATTTTCAAAAGCTACTTTTTCAGTTGAAATTGTAACGCCTGCAACTATTCCTTTCCTTAAACCAACAGCTTCAACGGGATATCCGTGATTAACCAAGCGATTAATTGCAAGATTTGAATATCTACTTGGATTGAGACTGGCACCAAGTACTAATGTCTTTTTCATTATCATGTTTTTTTGAAAATTACAATACTCTTTTCCAACAATTCATAAATGTTCGTTAAAATGAAAA
>JAGQYZ010000421.1 GCA_020435865.1 Aequorivita sp.
ATGGCAAAAATAAACGGAATGCATCGGCTTTCGGGAGAAATAAATTTTAGAACGAAGGATTATGATATTAATGATTTAGGGTATTCCAGCAATACAAATTTTATAAATTACTCAGGCTATTACGGTTACCGATATCTTCAGCCAAAAGGGTTTTTGAATAATCTTTACTTAAATTTCAATTTGAATTATACCCGTAGATTGGAAACTGATCTTTATAGCAATTTTATTTTTAATTTCAACTCTAGCTTTACGACGAAGAAATTTTTTGGCTTTGGAGGGGGTTTTGAAATGACGCCATTTGGTAAAAATGATATTTATGAACCGCGGGTAGAAAATAGATATGTGAAGGTTCCAGATTATTATGATATTTGGGGTTGGTTTTCAACAGATTACAGAAAAAAGTTGGCGGTAGATGCAACTATAGACTGGTATAAATACAATGAACAAGGTCGTGGAGAACTTCAACTTCGGTTTGGGCCAAAATATCGTGTTTCAGACAAGTGGAAATTGTTTTTGGACACGAACGTAATTCTTTCAGATAAAGAGGAAGGGTTTGTGGATATTGTAAATGATGCAATAATTTTCGGAAATCGCGATAGGAATACAGTAATCAATTCACTGGAGTCACAATATATTTTTAACAATAAAATGGCACTCAATTTAGCTTTTCGCCATTATTACTCCGAAGTGGAATACAATCAGTTTTTAACCCTTCAGAATGATGGAGGACTTATAAAAAATTCTGTTTTCAATCAAAATCGTGATGCAACATATAACAACTGGAATATAGACTTAAGGTTTTCTTGGTGGTTTGCACCAGGAAGCCAGCTTACATTGTTATACAGAAATGCTATGGAAAGCTATTTAAGCAATTCGCGAGTAAACTTTTCAAATAATTTTAATAATTTATTTGATGAACCACAGCTTAATAGTTTGTCTTTGCGCGTTAGTTACTACTTAGACTATAATAGAGTAAAAAATTGGTTCGGACCAAAAAGGAAATCAAATGATGTTGGCTTTTCTTTACGGCATGAAAAAATGAACAAATCGGCTTTCTCTGATGAAAGAAATTTAAGACTTTAAAATTTTATTTTCGTCTTTCGGGCTTTAAAATAAATGCTGCAGAAAAGTTTTTTTGAATTTCAATCAAAGCGCGTTCAGCTTCAATTCGCGAAGCAAAATTTCCAGCCCAAACTTTATAGTTAGGTGTTTCATATTCAATGGAGGCTGGCCAATTGCTATAACTTCCTCTATACTTTCTAAGCGTTTGGTTTGCTTTGTCCAATTCTCCATAATATAACTGAATGGTATATCCGTCTGAAAGTTTATTCTCTTTCTCTAAACCTTTCTTCAATTCTAAAAGCTGCGTAATTTTTGAATCTTGATTAACTGTTAAAGTTCCACTTTGTGCAATATTTTTGGTAGAAAAAAATAGCATTAAAATGCTGGCAATAAAAAGTTTGTAAAACGTATGGAAATTCATAAAAATCTTTCTTTGTTGCAAATGTAAAACTTAATAACTTCGTGAAGTGCAAAAATATTATTTAGAACAAATATAAATTAAACGTTAACACTTTGTTTGCATTTTCAAAATCGACTTTATAATGTATTTTTGCTGCTTTATTTGTGGTTCAGAAAGAGTATTGAAATTACATTTGTCCGTAACTAATTCTGTTCCAAACTATCGACCATAATTTAACCATTAGTATGAAAAAGGTGAATTTTATACATCTACGCTCAAAATTGCCACTTCTTTTGTTAGTGTTTTCACTAACTTTTTCAACTACCATATAT
>JAGQYZ010000422.1:0-915 GCA_020435865.1 Aequorivita sp.
TTAACACATCAACAGCAATATCATTCATATTATTAAGATATAGATTGTTAAAAAATTCTAAATTTGCAGTCTAAAGCTACCAAATTTTTTTAGACTAAAATTTTACAAAACATTTGATTCAACTATAAATGCCAACATTACAAGGAAAACTGGAAATAACCGATTTTGATAAAATAATCTTCAAAGGTGAATCTGTCCAACTTCACAAAGATATAATAGAAAGGGTTCAAAACAGTTTTGACTTTCTAAAAGAATTTTCTGAAAACAAAATTATTTATGGGGTCAATACTGGTTTTGGCCCAATGGCCCAATACAAGATAAAGGAAAACGAGCGCATTCAGTTGCAGTACAACCTTATTCGTAGCCACGCCTCGGGCACTGGAAATGTAATAACAGCACAATATGTTCGCGCTGCGATGCTTGCGCGATTGAATACGTTGAGCCTTGGCAACAGCGGTGTTCACCCTTCTGTCATTAACCTGATGAGCGAACTGCTAAACAAAGATATAATTCCTCTTATATATGAACATGGTGGCGTTGGAGCTAGTGGCGATTTGGTGCAGCTTGCCCATTTAGCATTGGTATTGATAGGTGAAGGAGAAGTTTTTTACAAAGACGAACGAAGAAACACTGAAGAAGTTTTTAAAATAGAAAACCTCCAACCTATAAAAGTGGAGCTTCGGGAAGGATTGGCTTTGATGAACGGTACTTCAGTAATGGCTGGAATTGGTGTTGTAAATGTGCTTTATACTAAAACTATTATGGAGTGGATGATCAAAGCATCTTCTGCCATAAACGAAATTGTAAAAGCGTATGACGATCATCTTTCTTTTGAATTAAACCAAACAAAAGAACACAGAGGGCAGCGCAAAATTGCCGAAATGATGCGAGCTCATTTAAAGGACAGTCATCTAA
>JAGQYZ010000422.1:1054-2190 GCA_020435865.1 Aequorivita sp.
GTTGAAAAAATATTGATTGAAGAGGTAAACTCTGCAAACGATAACCCAATTGTTGATGTTGAAAGACAAAATGTCTATCACGGTGGAAACTTCCACGGCGATTATGTTTCTTTGGAAATGGACAAATTGAAAATTGTTGTGGCAAAAATGACCATGCTAGCCGAACGACAACTAAACTATTTGTTAAATTCAAAATTGAATGATATATTACCACCGTTTGTGAATTTGGGCAAATTAGGATTGAATTTTGGAATGCAGGGCGTACAGTTTACAGCCACTTCCACAACTGCCGAAAGCCAAATGCTCAGCAATCCAATGTATGTGCACAGCATCCCTAACAACAACGACAATCAAGATATTGTGAGCATGGGGACTAATGCTGCACTCATTACCAAAAAAGTAATTGAAAATGCTTTTGAAGTGGTTGCTATTGAACTTATAACTATTGTTCAAGCTATAGAATATCTAAAAGTTCAGGATAGTGTTTCTTCCGAAACAAAAAAAATGTATGATGAAATCCGAGCCATAGTGCCAGTTTTCAAGGAAGACGTAATTATGTATCCGTATGTAAATATCGTAAAAGAATTTTTGATGGATTCTGTAAAATAAGAACAGAATAATTTTGTAAATTGTTCCTATCTCCTCAATTAACTTAAAATCAAAATAATTATGAAAACAATTTTTTCCTTCGCACTGATTTTTTTATTGGGAGCAACTGCAGTTTCTGCACAAGAACTAGCTTTGGTCCGCGACAATGATTTGTTTGGCTACATCAACAAAACTGGTGAATATGTCATTCAACCACAATTCGAAAAGGCTGGTAGCTTTTCTGGCAAGATGGCTGCAGCTATGAAAGACAAAAAATGGGGTTATATCAATACTTCCGGAGAATGGGTAATCCAACCAGAGTATGATCGTGTAAAAGAGTTTAATTCTGGCTACGCCGTGGTATTTCAGAATGATGAATGGAAATATATTAACGCTAAAGGTGAAACCTTAAGTATTCCCCCAACAGATAAAGTTTACGATTTTGATAATGGTGTAGCCATAATTAAAAGTGGCGATAAAATTGGTTTGATAGACACAAGCGGAAAAGCTAT
Organism: Aequorivita sp.; assembly: GCA_020435865.1. Lineage (GTDB taxonomy): Bacteria > Bacteroidota > Bacteroidia > Flavobacteriales > Flavobacteriaceae > Aequorivita. Next base: position 2,155 of record JAGQYZ010000422.1, read on the forward strand.
TCTGGAGCCAAAATATGATGAAATAAAAAGTTTCAA
>JAGQYZ010000022.1 GCA_020435865.1 Aequorivita sp.
GGAATTGGTTTCCCTTTTATTAAATTTGGATTTTGTGGTTTTGCAGGCGCTTCAACTTTTATGTTCACTTGCACTTTGGCATTGGCATCCACTCTTTCATGAATAGTTTTAACAACATCTGCCTCGGCTCTTTTTTTTATGTGAAGTGCTGGTGTGGAAAGTTTCAAGTCCACAATAATTTCGTCTGCAAAAGTTACCACATTTTGCACGGCACCACTCTCCACCATATTTTTTCCTTCACCCGAAACTGTAATGGTTTCAAGGGCTTTAAGAATATCTTGTTTTGAAATGCTCATTTTTTATTACAATATTTAGATTCATTCTAAAGTGCAAATATACTAAAATTAGTTGGCAGTAATCAGTGGCGATTTGCAGTAAGTTTTATAGAAAATTATTTCCTATTATTTGTGAATTTTTAAAAAATTAAGAAATATTATTGTTCGAAAGTTCTTCAAAGTTCCTTATTCGGATCCCAAAAATGAGTTTCAAAATTTTGGATTTTGTTATCGACCACCTCAATTCCTTCACTCTCCAAAAGTTGCTGCATTAAGTTTGTGCCTTGAAAATGGTGTTTACCTGTAAGAAGACCATTTCTGTTTACAACGCGATGTGCCGGAACACCCTTGCTGCCGCTTCCATTCATTGCCCAACCAACCATTCGGGCACTTCCAGTTGCCCCTAAATAATTTGCAATTGCACCGTAGGAAGTAACCCTTCCGTAAGGTATATGCATAGCAACTTGATAGACTTTTTCAAAAAAACCTTCGGTGGACATCTTTAAAATTCTTTTAAAATTTTCATTAATGTTATTACAGAAATGGCTGCAGTAACAATGCCTATTACATAATTCATGTTTAAACTAAGTTTTTGCGAGTGATCCTTCGGCCTAAAAAATTGCACGTATAGCGCCAAGCTAGCATAAGTTCCAAAACCAGACGCAATTACAGCCGTCCAAAGTTCAGGCTGCGAAAAAGTAAACATCCCAAAGGCAGAAAAAGTGATGCTTAGGTATATCCAATATGGAATTGGCAAAATATTCAGTATTGCGATAAAAATCCCTAAGAAAAAACGGTTTTTTTTAGAATGTTCATTGTGATCACGAATTTCCCTACGTGTATCCTTCGCTATAAAGATAAAGTAAATGGTAAGACTAATAAATATGCCCAAAGCCACTTTTTGAAGCATACTAACTACATCTGGATGCCTACCAATATAACGAGCAAGAATCAGTGCTATATAGGTTTGTAGCATCACAGTAATGCAAACCCCCACTGAAAAAAGCAAGGCCCTTTTTCGCCCTTCCTTCATACTTATTTTGGCAGCATACATGTTTATTAAACCTGGTGGAAGCACCCCAATAAACGAACCTAAAAAACCTATGAGTAAATTGTAAAATAGTGCCATTTAGGGCAGTTGTTTTTGTGAATATACTGAATTTATTGCTAACGGAATTTAAACCGAATGTAGGTTATCTTCTTTCCTATTTCAAGATATTGATTTTCATAAAAAGTTTGAATATTTGTCACAGCTTCGGGCGCGCCTTGGCTTCCATAAACATCATGATGTGCGTATTCAATTATTTCACCCAGACCATGAAGCAGGCCAAGAGTGTAACCGTGCATAAATTCACTATCAGTTTTAAGGTGTATAAATCCATCTGGTTTAAGGATTTTTTTGTACTTCTGAAGAAAATCTTGGTTCGTCAAACGGTGTTTTGTGCGCTTATACTTTATTTGCGGATCGGGGAATGTAATCCAAATTTCATCTATTTCGTTTTTGTCAAAAATATAGTCAATGAGTTCAATCTGAGTACGTAAAAAGCCTACGTTTTGCAGGTTTTCTTCTAAAGCAATTTTCGCTCCACGCCAAAAACGAGCACCCTTAATGTCTATTCCCAGAAAATTCTTTTCGGGATATGCTTTTGCAAGATTTACAGAATACTCGCCTTTCCCACAACCCAACTCCAAAACCAAAGGGTTATCGTTTTTAAAGAAATTTTTTTGCCAGTTTCCCTTCAATTTAAGTGAATCATTCAGTACTTCTTCACGTGATGGTTGCACAACGTTTGAAAAAGTTTCATTTTCCCTAAAGCGCCTTAGTTTGTTTTTACTGCCCAAAATTTTAATTTTTGGTAAAATTAAGGAAATATACTGCCGCAGCAATTATTGCTACCTTTGTTTTTATGCTGAAAAAGAAAACCATATTGGTCGCACCTTTGCATTGGGGTTTGGGCCATGCCACGCGCTGCATTCCTATAATCCGAGCGTTGTTGGAGCATAACTTCAATGTTTTGTTAGCTTCAGACGGTAGTGCACTTTTGCTTCTTCAAAAAGAATTTCCAGAGTTAGAGTCCATTGAACTTCCTTCTTACAATATTACATACCCAAAAAAGGGAGGCCATTTTAAATGGAAGATTCTACTAAAACTTCCAAAAATTAAAAAGACAATGGATGCAGAAAAAAGCATTGTAAAACAACTTGTAAATTCTGGAAAAATCCAAGGAATTATTAGCGACAACAGATTTGGTGCTAGAAATAAGGCGGTTCCATCTGTTTTTATTACACATCAATTGAATGTTTTAACGGGAAGCACAACAGCACTCACGAGTAAAATGCACCAAAAAATCATTAAAAAATTTGATGTTTGCTGGGTACCTGATATTGAGGATTTGGTAATGAACCTGAGCGGAAATTTGGGGCATATAAATAAAGAAAAAATTCCTGTAAAATATACTGGAATTTTAAGCAGAATGCAAAAAAAGGAACTTCAAAAAACTATTGATGTTTTAGTTTTGCTTTCAGGTCCCGAGCCGCAACGTAGTATTTTAGAAGAAAGGCTAAAAGAATCTCTTAAGAAAAGTGAAAAGAAGGTATTAATAGTTTGCGGAATTGTTGAAGCAAAACAACAATGGTATGATTTCGAAAATATTAAAATGGTAAATTTTATGAAAAGTGAAGAGCTTGAAGAAACTATAAACAAAAGCGAAATTGTTATCTCACGCTCTGGCTACACTACAATTATGGATTTAACGGTCCTTGAAAAGAAAGCATTTTTTATTCCCACACCCGGACAATACGAACAGGAATATTTGGCAAAGCGTTTAAAAAATCTTGGAATTGTTCCTTCTTGCAAACAGGAAAAATTCGACTTAAAGAAACTAGACAAAATTACTGTTTACAAAGGATTGAAAACATTGTCAAATCAACCTGTAAATTTTTCGGAATTATTTTCCCTTTTCGAGGGTGAATGAAAACTCAGAACCAATCCCTAATTGGCTTTCCACATATATTTTCTCGTTATGGGCCTCCACAATATGTTTTACTATAGAGAGCCCCAAACCACTACCACCTTCTTTTCGTGAGCCACTTTTATCAACTCTGTAAAAACGTTCAAAAATACGTGGCATATTCTCTTTTGCAATCCCTTCGCCATTATCGGTAACCCGAATCAGTACTTTGTTTTTTATAATACTTTCAATACTTACTTCGGTGGTTCCATCTTGCTTTCCGTATTTTAAAGAATTAACTACTAGGTTCGTCAAGACTTGCTCAATACGCTCTCGATCTGCATTCACCATAATTGGTTCCGTGTATTCTTTATCAAAAACAAGTGAAATATTTTTTTTTGCAGCCTTCATTTCAAGTAGATCAAAAATGTTTTGAACCAATTCAATTATATTCAAATCTTCTTTGTTTAAAACAAGTCCTCCCACTTCCAGTTTCGCAATCATATCAAGCTCTTTCACAATATATGTGAGCCTCTCCACGCCTTTGCTCGCCCGCCGCAGGTATTCTTTTCGAACTTTTTTATCCTTCATTGCGCCATCCAGCAATGTTAGAATGTAACTTTGTACTGTAAACAAAGGGGTTTTTAGCTCATGCGAGATATTTCCCATAAACTCCTTGCGGTAGTTTTCGCGAATGTTAAGGGTTTCAATTTCAAGTTTTTTATCGTTCACATACCGCTCTACTTCACGAGTAAGCACTTCCATGTCTGTTGTGATTGATGGTTTTGGAAAATCCTTTTCATTTAAAATACGAACGTCTTTGTATATTTTTTTTATTCGGAAGTAAATGAATTTCTCAACCCGGTATTGAAGTATAAAAAACGACAGCAGAAAAGAAATCAAAAAGAAAAGCAACAACCAACCAGAAATAATTTTGAGAAAAACATATAGAAAAATGCCCATTGCCACTGTTGAGCAAAACGCAATAAGCAGCGCTGTGGAAGCTGCAAAATTATATCTTTTAGAAAATGTCATAGACTGCTAAAGTACAAACTTATAGCCTACGCCTTTAACTGTTTTAAATTTATCGTCGCCAATTTTTTCACGAAGTTTTCTAATGTGGACGTCGATCGTCCTTCCGCCCACAATAACATCATTACCCCAAATAGTATCCAAAATATCTTCACGCTTAAATACTTTTCCAGGTTTTGAGGCCAGCAATGCTAATAATTCAAACTCTTTTCGCGGCAAAATAATTTCTTCTTTGCCTAATAAAATTTTATATTCTTCCCTATTGATGGTTAAATTTCCAAGTTTAATTTTTTCATCCCCATCTTCTTCTTTAAACCTTCGCAGTAGTGCTTTTACTTTGCTAACAAGAATTTTTGGCTTGATGGGTTTTGTTATGTAATCGTCGGCACCAGCCTCAAAACCTGCCATTTGAGAATAATCTTCTCCACGTGCTGTTAAAAATGTAATTACGACTTCTGAAAGTTCTGGGATGTTTCTTATTTTTTCACAAGCTTCAATTCCGTCCATTTTTGGCATCATTACGTCCATAATGATTAATTGCGGTTTTACCTTTTTTGCTTGTGCAATAGCTTCTAATCCGTTTTCTGCGGTTTCAACCGTGTAGCCTTCAGATGTAAGATTGTATCTAACAATTTCAAGAATATCCGGTTCGTCATCAACCAATAAAATTGTAATATCCTTTTTCTTCATTTTAAATTTTCGTCTTATTTACCACTTCAAAGATACTATTATTTAACCTCAGTGAAATTTAGCACGCTTATTGTTAACCTTCACGTAACGTTTTAATAACATTTTTTGGCTTTCATTGAAAATTCAGAGTTATGTTTTCGTTAAAAAATATTCATGCTCGCAATCGCCTTTTTTAAAACTCAAACATTTATATATATTTGCAAAAAAAATTTAAACAATTACTGATGAAAAAAATTACTATGCTTGCGGCTCTTATGATAGGTGCCGTTTCTTTTGCCCAAATTGCAGGAACCAGTTTTGAGGAGCCAGATGCATTTCCCGGAAAATATACCGATACTGGTGATCCGAATGTTGCACATGACCTTTTGAATAATTCAGGCGAACCCGTTGTTGATTTCACATCTACAGGCGGGGAAATAGGCTTTAATGCTTCTTACGTTCCCTATGATACTCCAGATGTTGGTTTGACCGATGGAGATTTTGTAGGAGTTACAGATTTTACTCCATCATCAACGGTTCTATTTACTGATGGTGACAAAGGGTATCAGCTTAGCGATATTGACGGAAATATGATTGTTGAATTTGACCCAGTAGATTTAACGCTTGCTAATTCTGGAGTAATTTCTTTAGATTTTCTTCTATCTATAAACAGTACTCCTACCAATGGAAACTACGAAGGCGATGGCACTGTAAATGAGTCTGGATCAGACAGATTGCGTATCTATGTGAGAGACATTACAAACAGTACTGAAATTGACCTTTTCAATTCAACTGGAACCGATCTTGATGATTTCGTTCCTTTTGATTCCGGAAGTGGAGAGTACCAGCTTCAATGGCAAACCATTACTGAAACTCTTCCTAATAGTGTTTTGCAACTTGTTATTGAAGGAAGATCAAATGCAAGTGCAGAATCATTTTGGTTTGACAATATTTCTTTTGATGGAACCATTGGTGTTAATGAGTTTTCAGCAGATCAATTTGCTGTATACCCAAACCCTGCAACCAAAGGCTATGTAAACATCACTTCTAAAGTGAGTGGCGCTAAAAACGTATCAATTTTTGACGTACTTGGAAAACAAGTTATAAAAACTACTTTAAATAGTGAAAGACTAGACATTTCAGCATTGAACAGTGGTGTTTACATCTTAAAAATAGAACAAGGAAAATCTTCAGTTACCAAAAAATTGGTTGTGAAGTAAATCCACAATAAAATTTATTTTTAAAGCTCCTGTTTCAGCAGGAGCTTTTTTATTTAACTATTTTTGAAGTGAAATTTGGTTGTTTACAACTATGCTGGAAAAGGAAATTTTTAATATCAATACTTCTGAAGATTTTAATCGCCTTGCGTTGGAAGTATTCCGCTTTCAATATGAAAATGTTCAAGTTTATCATCAGTTCTGTAATCTTTTAAAGACTAATATTTCCGAAGTAAAAACAATTGAAAAAATTCCATTTCTTCCAATTCAGTTTTTTAAAAGCCATAAAGTACTTGCTGAGAATGTAACTGAAGAAATAATCTTTACAAGCAGCGGTACAACCGGAAGCATAAACAGTAAGCACTATGTAGCCAATTTAAAACTATATGAAAAAAGTTTTCTGAAAGCCTTTGAAAGACAATATGGCAATCCTTCAGACTTTTCCATCTTAGCCCTGTTGCCCTCCTATTTGGAACGCGAAGGTTCTTCCCTAATTTATATGGTTGAATGCCTGATTGAAAAAAGCAAAAATCACAACAGTGGTTTTTATTTACATGAAATTGACGCATTGGTTGAAAAGTTGAAGTTTTTAGAAAAAAGTGGACAAAGAACAATTCTCATTGGCGTTTCTTATGCTTTGCTAGACTTAATTGAAGAAAGAAAATTTCAACTTAAAAACACGATTATAATGGAAACTGGCGGTATGAAAGGCCGCAGAAAGGAAATGATAAAAGAGGAACTGCACCAAATTTTAAAAAAAGGCTTGGGAGTTGAAAAAATCCATAGTGAATACGGGATGACGGAGTTACTCTCGCAGGCATATTCCTGTGGCAACGGAATTTTTTCCAGCCCTCCGTGGATGAAAGTTTTAACACGCGATACAGAAGATGCGTTTTCCTATGCTTTCAAAAAGACTGGCGGGATAAATGTAATTGATTTAGCAAACCTGAATTCGTGTGCCTTCATTGCAACCCAAGATTTGGGAAAAACTTTCACTGATGGCACCTTTGAGGTTTTGGGCCGTTTTGATTCTAGTGATATTCGCGGTTGCAACTTGATGGTTTTATAGGGAAATATTTAACACCCCTAATAGATATTCAGCGTAAGGTATTAGAAAAATGTTCGACCAAAAAACAGTGAAAAAGTGATGATTTTTCATAATTTGGTTGGTTAGTTAATTGAAAAATCCCCACGCAATCTTTGCAGGGGATTTTTTTATGAGATTAATGATTATACTACTTTAATTATAAAATAATTCTTCTTGCCTCTCTGCAACAATACGAATTGCCCATTAATCAAATCGTTTTCTGAAACGGTAAAATCATCAGAAATTTTTTCTTTGTTCACTGAAATTGAATTTTCCTTTAAAGCACGACGCGCTTCACCATTGGATTTCAAAAATCCTGTTTTTTCGGCTAATGCACCAATAATGTCAAGTCCATTTTGTAGTTCTTGTTTTGAAATTTCCGCTTGTGGCACACCTTCAAAAACATCTAAAAAGGTTTTTTCATCCAGTGTTTTCAAATCTTCAGAAGTGGAATTTCCAAACAATATTTCAGAAGCCTTCATTGCTTTTTCAAACTCTTCGGAATTGTGAACCGTCGTTGTAACTTCCTTTGCCAAACGTTTTTGAAGCAACCGCATATGTGGAGCTTCTTTGTGCTCTGCAATCAGATTTTCAATAGTTTCTTTATCAAGAAAAGTGAAAATTTTGATATATTTTTCAGCATCATCATCGCTGGTGTTTAGCCAATATTGGTAAAATTTATAGGGTGAAGTACGATTCGCATCCAGCCAAACATTGCCGCCTTCGCTTTTCCCAAATTTGCTGCCGTCGCTTTTTGTAATCAATGGACAGGTCAATGCATAGCCTTTTCCACCTCCAATTCTTCTAATAAGTTCTGTTCCTGTAGTAATATTTCCCCATTGGTCGCTTCCGCCCATTTGGAGCGTGCAATCAAGATTTTTATATAAATGAAGAAAATCATAGCCTTGAATCAACTGATAGGTAAATTCAGTAAATGAAAGTCCTTCAGCACTCTCACCGCTCAAACGGGTTTTTACGGAGTCCTTAGCCATCATATAGTTCACGGTAATGTGCTTACCCACGTTTCTAATAAAATCCAGAAATGAAAACTCCTTCATCCAATCATAATTATTTACCATTACAGCTTGGTTTTCAGCTCCTGAAGAAAAATCCAAGAATTGGGAAAGTTGATTTTTAACACATTCCTGGTTGTGGCGAAGTGCACTTTCATCTAGCAAATTTCGTTCAGCACTTTTTCCAGAAGGATCGCCAATCATTCCCGTTGCGCCACCCACCAAAGCAACTGGTTTGTGGCCACAGCGCTGATAGAAAGACAGAAGCATTATGGGCACCAAGTTGCCAATGTGCAATGAATCTGCAGTAGGGTCAAAACCTACGTATGCAGAACGCATTTTCTCCATAAGATGTTCTTCGGTTTCAGGCATTACATCGTGAATCATGCCACGCCATTGTAGTTCTTCAACGAAATTTTTCAGTTTCATTTTCTTTAAAATTTTACTCTTTTAAAAGGTTTTGGAGTATGAAGGTGCAAAGATAGGGTTCTCGTTTAAAGATTCAAGGTTAAAGAAGTTGAATTTCGTCTCTATTTCATTCTCAATCCCAGTTTCATTTTCAGTATTTTCGCAATATGATTTTAGTAACCGGCGGTACAGGCTTAGTAGGTTCTCACTTATTGTTTTTTCTATTGAAGAAAAATGAGCGAGTGCGTGCCATTCACAGAAAAAGTAGCGACATACAATCTGTAAAAAAAGTATTTGCGCTGTACACTCCAGAAGTAGAGTCCCTATTCAATAAAATTGAATGGATTGAAGCTGATATTACTGATATTCCAGCACTTAAAGAAGTTTTTATGGGTATTAAAAAAGTGTATCATTGTGCAGCTTTCATCTCCTTTAATCCTTCAAAATATAAAGTGCTTAAAAAAGCAAATGTGGAAGGCACGGCAAATATTGTAAATCTTTGTTTGGCCAATAACATTGAAAAGCTTTGCTATGTTAGTTCGGTTGCAACTTTGGGAAGTAATTTAAAAGACCAGTTAATTTCTGAAGAAACATCCTGGAATCCCGACGAAAAAAACAGCGTATATGCAATCACAAAATATGGTGCCGAAATGGAAGTATGGCGAGGCACACAGGAAGGTTTGGATGCTGTAATTGTAAATCCCGGATTAATTTTGGGAACATCTCCTGATAACGGGGGAAGCAGTATAATAATTTCTTT
>JAGQYZ010000423.1 GCA_020435865.1 Aequorivita sp.
CAGTATTGTGGTTTTTCTGAAAATCATAAAAACGAGTGCTGCCAGCAATTTTCTGTGAACGCTTATCAAAAACAATAAAAGGGTATGAAGTTTCTTCTTTTCTTCCGCTTAAAGCAAAATCTATATAGGTTTTTAAATTTTCATAACCATTGGCAGGTTGAAGGGAGTATTTCCAAAGCTCGGGCTGTTGTTCTGAAAAATGCAAGAGGTTATCAATATCTTGATAACGCAATGGATTAAGCCGCACTATGTCGTTTTCCAGTATAAGTTCCTGCAAAAAGTTTAAGGTTTGCATATGTTATAAAAAATACGGGCCTCTTGATTAAAGGCCCGTAAATATAATTATATAGACGTTAAATTGGTATTAAAGTTTAAATGTACTGTTCAATTTATTTGAACAATTTAAAATTTTAATAGGGAAAGGCTAGTCTTTTCTTCTGCGTCTTCCGCCTGTTCCTTTTGTGACTGGGCGCTCGCTACTTCTTCGGCTTTTACCTTTAAAAGCCGGTTTGTCACCACCACCAAAACCACCGCTGCCACTTCGTTTTTTGAAGCTACCTTTGCGTTCGCTGCGATCTCCGCGGCTATCGCCACGATCATTTCTATCACCTCTTTTTTTACCACGGCCACGGTCACGACCTCCGCCGCCGCTTCTGCCTTTACTACGACCGGTATCTTTGGAGATCTCAATATTAATCTGTCTTCCATCAAGCTTAAAATCCTTGAAGATGCCCATCACCAATTCTTGATGCGTTGTGTCTGTGTTAAAGAAAGAGAAACTGTCTTTTACATCAACTTTATAAATGTCGTCTTTTCCTAATTGAAGTAAATCACGAAGGAAATCTTTAAGACTCATCCAATCAAAATCGTCTTTGTTACCAATGTTTATAAAATAGCGTGTGCTGTCTTTATGTTCTTCTTCTGAGAAATTGCGTTCACCAGAAATATTGAGGTCTTTACTGTTTTTATAATAATTCAAGAAACGCGTAAACTCAACAGAGAATACTTTTTTGATAAGTTCCTCTTTTGAAAAATCTGCTAATACTTCGTTTATATTTGGAAGGTAAGCATCAATCTCGTGGTTTATTTTGGTGTCTTTAATGTTGTTTGCCAAGTGAAACATTTGCACTTCGCAGATTTCCATTCCCGAAGGAATTTCCTTTGCTATGAATTTCTTTTGAATCATCTTTTCAATAGTGTGAATTTTTCGCACTTCACTTTTTGAAACGATAACCATAGAAATACCTGTTTTTCCGGCACGTCCGGTACGACCGCTACGGTGTGTGTAGGTTTCAATTTCGTCTGGCAATTGGTAGTTTATTACGTGTGTAATATCGTCAACATCAATTCCACGGGCAGCAACGTCTGTTGCAACCAGCATTTGAATTTGACGGTTTCGGAAGGATTTCATCACCAAATCGCGTTGGTTTTGACTTAAATCTCCGTGAATTGCAGCCGCATTATAACCATCTTCAATAAGCTGTTCTGCTACTTTTTGCGTATCGCGTTTCGTTCTACAGAAAATTACAGAAAAGATTTCTGGGTTTGCATCTGCCAAACGCTTCAATGCATTGTACCGATCGCGGGCGTTCACCAAATAATATTCGTGTGAAACTTGGTCAGACCCAACGTTTTTTGTACCCACGGTGATTTCCACGGGCGTATGCATGAATTTCTTTGCAATCGTAGAAACTTCTTTCGGCATCGTTGCGCTGAAAAGCCAAGTGCTTTTTTCTTTCGGCGAATGTGAAAGAATTTCGGTGATGTCTTCGTAAAAGCCCATGTTGAGCATTTCATCGGC
>JAGQYZ010000424.1:0-2065 GCA_020435865.1 Aequorivita sp.
GACTTGCTTTTTTTTACCCATCAGCGCCCACCCTATATAGCGCCAATGGTATATGCGGCTGAACAATTGAAAATTCCAACCAGCGCTTTTATTTTTAGCTGGGACAACTTGGCCTCCAAAGGTCGTATGGCAGGAAATTTTGATTTCTATTTTGTTTGGAGTAATTTAATGAAAGACGAATTGTTACAATTCTATTCTTCAGTTTCCAATTCCCAAATTCAAGTGGTAGGCACGCCACAATTTGAGTCCTATGTTCTTGAACGTTATAAAACTAAACGAGTTGACTTTAATAAGAAGTTTCATTTGGACGGAACGTTAAAAACCATATGTTTTAGTTGTGGCGATGTTTCAACCAGTAAAAATGACCCTTTATATATTGAAACTATTGCTCAGGCCATCCAATCTGGCGTTTTTGGAAAGGTTAATTTCATCGTGCGAACTTCACCAGCTGAAACCCCTGAAAGGTTTTTATATTTAAAAGAGAAATTTCCCTTTATTAAATGGAATTATCCCAAGTGGGGGTTAAGTCGTCAAGGGCATCAAGAGACGTGGTCCCAACGCGTTCCAACAGTAGAAGATGTTATTGATTTGAGAGCGGTTTTGTCTTATTGTGATGTCTTTGTCAATATGTGTTCCACTATGAGCCTGGATGCTATGTGCTTTGATAAGCCTGTTATTAATCCCGTGTTTGGGAATTTGAAAAATGGCTTGTATGATGATCAACGATTTTTAAATTATGCACACTATAAGCGAGTTGTTGAAAGTGAAGCTGTTGCCATTGTGAAGACAGAAACAGAGCTTATTGACGCCATTCAAGCAGCTCTTGTTAATCCTAAACTAAGATTATCGGCCCAGCATGATTTGCTCAAGCTACAAGTTGGCAAACCACTTGAAGATACCTCTGCGAATTTTGTTAAAGACCTGAAAGCATGCCTAAATTAAAGGATAAACATATAGCGGTTGTTTGCAATTATAAACTACGTCCAGATAGAATAGGCGGCATGGATCGGTTTTTTAAAGCTTTTGACGTTAAAGTTAAAGACAAGGGATACACTGTGGATTGGTATTTTACGGGGTATGACGAGTTTGATTTTTATGAAAACCTAACCATTATCAATTCCGAAGGAAATCCTATAGAAGCTTTTACGTTAAGTTATATACAGAGTCATCAATTAAAGTACGATGTCATAGTCACCCATTTTACCGAGCTATGCACATCCTTTTATAAGAGCTTAAAGAAACTTACCGGAGCCTATGTCATTGCTGTAGATCATAATCCGAGGCCGTTGTTGGGATTTTCTCTTAAAAAGCAATTAAAAAATAGATTGAAAGGCTGGTTGTATGGGAACTATATTGATCACTTCATAGGTGTTTCCCGTTATACCATGAAATATATTTTAAAAGATTATGGCGCACATTTGCAATCTAAAACAACGGTGATTTATAATGGTATTGACACAAAGGTTTTTGAAAAGCGCAACCAACCTAATACCAACAAATTTATTGTTGCTTCCCATTTGAGGCCTTCCAAGGGTATTCAAGATCTTTTATTGGCATTGTCTAAAATGGATTCTTCATTAAGTAAAACCTTGATAATAGATATTTATGGCGAAGGTCCTATGGCTTCTGAACTAGAATTGATGTCCGCTAACTTAGGGTTGGAGCGAATAGTTCATTTTAAGGGCAGTAGTTCTCATTTACACTTACTTTTCAAGGATTACAGTTATATGATTCAACCTACCTATATGGAGTGTTTTAGCCTTTCACTACTGGAAAGTTTGTCGGCAAATGTTCCGGTTATTACCACACAAGTGGGAGGAAACCTTGAATTGATTAAAGATGGTGTTAATGGTTTTGTTTTTGAAGCAGGAAAAACAGACAGCCTTGTGAAGATTATGGAAGGCATAGCTTCTGGGAAGTTGAAACTATCACATGACGTTAGCTTGCTTGTTGAAAGTGAGTTTACTTTAGAAAAAATGGTTGATGAACACTACAATCTGTTGCCATGCATATAGCTTTTCTCACTCCTGAATATCCGCATACCAGTTTGACCCGATCAGGAGGT
>JAGQYZ010000424.1:2126-5733 GCA_020435865.1 Aequorivita sp.
AAGTGACTGTTTTTGTTACAGGACAAGATCGCACCCAAGAGTTTATAGATAATGGAGTCTCAATTCTAGCAATAGCCAAAAAGAAGTATCGGTTTTTAGGATGGTACTTAGAGCGTAAGCGTATTCAAAAGATTATTCAGCAGGAAGTCAAAAAGCGTGAAATTGAATTAATAGAAGCACCCGATTGGACTGGTCTTTCTGCCTTTATGAGTTTTTCGGTGCCCTTGGTGATTCGAATGAACGGCAGTGATGGTTATTTTTGTTATTTGGAAGGAAGAAAACAAAAATGGAAGCATCAATTTTTGGAAGGTAAAGCCCTTAGGAGTGCCGATGCGTTATTGTCTGCTAGTTCTTTTACTGGAGAGCTAACCAAGAAACAGTTTCGATTAAAAAAGAATGTTACGACCATTCATAACAGTATTGATACTAGTGTTTTTTTACCGATCAATAAAACCGTGAAGCCATTGCAACTGCTTTATTTTGGGACTTTGGTTAGAAAGAAGGGTGTCTTGGAACTAGCTCCAATTTTTAATGAAGTTGTCCAGCAAATACCACAAGCTGAATTGTTGCTTGTAGGAAAGGACAATCAAGATGTTTTTGAACATCAATCTACATGGAGTTTGTTTCAGAAGGCTTTAAACCCTGAAGCTAAAGAGCGTGTGAGTCATTTAGCTGAAGTCCCTTATGAAGAGATAAAAACCTATATAGCTCAAGCGCAAGTAGTGGTTTTGCCTAGTTTTGCGGAAGCTTTTCCTATGACTTGGTTGGAAACCCTTGCTATGGAAAAGCCGTTGGTGAGCTCCAATATAGGCTGGGCCAATGAGTTGATGTTGGATGGTCAAACAGGCTTTACCGTAAATCCTAAAGATCATAAGCTCTATGTTCAAAGGATTGTGGAATTGTTGAGTGACAATGACTTATGTGAAAAATTTGGTAAAGCAGGAAGACGCCATGTTATAGACCATTTTTCAACCCCTATTATCTTACCTCAGAATATTGCATTTTATAACAGAATAATCCATCGTTTTTCCAATTCCAGATAATGTCTAAAATTGTTTTTTTGCATAGTCAGTCCCCACGCTCAGGCCATAATTTTATGGCCGAGGTTATTCGCTTGTTGATAGATTGTGCCTCTCCTTTGGGAAAAACCAGTGAAATTCCATTGGCAGGAACGCTGGACTTTATAAATAAAACGTTTAAAACCCATCACCCCAGTGCGCAAGCCGATAGCTATATTCGAGATTTATTGTTAAAAGATTTAAGGGTTTCCATCTTAGAAAACCAAACACAGAATGTACTCATCAAATACACGTCTTTTGCAGGAGTCGAATTCTTGAAAGAGCAATTTCCTAACGACTATCACTTGCTTTTAATTAGAGATCCACGAGATGTCTTGGTTTCTCAATTTAAGGCAAAACGAAACAATGATCTCAAGCATTTGACCAAAAGACTATTATATCCATTTGGGGTTTATCATTTTAGTTATTCCAGAAAGTATTCCAAAAGCATCTTGTCTGCTTTGCCTAACTTGAATGAGATGACTTTCTTTACTTATGAAGATCTTGTGGAGAAGGATACGTCAACCCTCGAGAAATTAATTGATTTGTTTGGTGCTAATTTGTCTGTAAAAGCTCTATCCGAAGCTATGGACGCTATTGAGATAATAAATACCTCATTTTACAAAGAAGAAACATTGGCTGGAAAACTATGGGAATCTAGTCCAAAAACCAAGCAGTTCAAACCCATTCATAGGACAAAAGGATTCAATAAGCTTCAACTTTTTGGGATAGTCTTGGGTTCCCATGAAATACGAAAAAAATTAGGGTATATTTGATGGAATTTTGGATTAAATTATTTTAGTATTGAAGACCTATACAACCATTAAAGGCGAAACGCTCTTATATTGTGGCAATCCCAAGTTGGAACTGTTGGATGCTTTGGCCGACGGCCCTGGTGATTTATGGCATTCCAGTCTAGATTATGGTTTTAAGAACTGTTTCTCTGAACTGGTTTATCAAACGTCTGTTTATTGGTGGTTTATAAATGATTTTGAAGGTAGTGGCCAAGCCGTGAATTGGCGTGTGGATTCAAAACATTTTGTGGTTCGAGCTACAGTTTGGGATGCTTTGAATGGATTTGACAAAAGCTATTCCTCAGAAATCATGCAAGGCCTGGATTTTGGTTTTTCCTTGTTACGGCACCATGGAGGTATCCCCATGTATATTAAAGGATTATTTCAAGTTGAATCAATTCAGGTACAGATATCACCTATAGATCGCTATCTGTTTTTCGCCAAACATTTTAAGAGTCGCCACAGTTATTATATGTTGTTTAGGCAAGGTATTTTTAAGTTTCCCACCGAGTACCAAGCCTTTAAAAGAACCAAGGGAACTAAGACTTATCAAGGATTCACATTACCTTTAAGACCTTTGAAAGCCCTAGAAGGGAAACCTAAAGTCAGTTTGGTCATACCCACAATGAAGCGCCAGTCATATACCGAGATGCTGTTGCAGGATTACAAAAACCAAACCTATCCTATTTTTGAAGCCGTTATAGTTGATGCAACCCCAGTAGAAGAGCGTGACCCCAGCTATTATCAACCACACAATTTTAATTTTGCAATAAAAGTTGCATGGCAAGAGAGCAAAGGAAGCTGTCGGGCTAGAAATGAGGCCATAGCACTTTGTACAGGTGATTATATCATTTTTGCAGACGATGATGTACGGGTATTGCCGGATTTTGTGGAAAATCACCTAAAACTGTTGCAAACTTATCAAGCCAAAGCCAGCAATGGTTTGGATATTATGGCAGAACATATTCATCAAGATTTAAGCGATTTGAATTTCCGTTTGGAATCTATGGGCGAAAAGCGCTGGAAGGTTGGGGCATCGCATATGTTTAGTAATGCCAATTCTATAGTGGCCACATCATTAGTGAAGAAATTGATTGGGAATGATGTGAATTTTGATGGAGGTTATGGTGAAGACACCGATTTTGGTTTGCGTATTTTGAAAGCAGGTGAGGTTTTATTGTTTAACCCTTATGCTCCCAATTTGCATTTAAAACCTCCAATGGGAGGGTATCGTTTTTGGGGGCTTCAAGCTGGTTTGCTGGGAAAAAAGAGAAAACCTCAACCATGGGAATTGGATAAACCCGTTAAATGGTACCGACCTGTGCCAAGCCCTACCATCACTTATGGTATTTTGAAGCATTATACTCCAAAACAGGTTAGAGAATGGCGTAAAAAACATTTTTTTATTTACTTATCCAGAAGTTCGTTAAAGACCTTTCTACCAAGATTGTTTAAGTTGCCTTTCAAGCAATTACAGTTTAGTAAATCTTTGTCTTATGCCAAAAGGCTCCTTAAATTAGGCGAACGTTATTCATAAAGACTATGGCGTTTACTTTAATTATTTGTACTTACATGCGCTCAAAGGCTTTGACGAGGCTTTTGGAATCTATTAAGATACAAACACTTAGTCCCGAATCCATTCTCGTTATAGACAGCTCTACCAATGATGAGACAAAAGACCTGATCAAAAGTCTGGGGCTGGACATTATAGATTATTATCAAGTAGATGACGCCCATAGAGGGTTGACCAAACAA
>JAGQYZ010000425.1 GCA_020435865.1 Aequorivita sp.
AACGAAAGAAACATAATCACAAAAGATGGTTTGATTTTGCGGCCTGACAGAATAAATATTAATTCTGATAACGTTTCAACGTTAATTGATTATAAAACAGGTAGCCCTAAAATTTACCACAACAACCAATTGAATGATTATGAAAATGCACTAGGAGAAATGGGATTTACGGTATCTAAAAAAATACTTATATACAGTAGCGAGGATAAAATAGTTATAAATAAAGTTTAATTTTGAAACTTTAAAAACAACTAAAATGTACGGAAAAATAAAAGATCATTTACAGAAAGAACTTCAAGAGATAAAAGATAACGGACTTTATAAAAAAGAGCGAATTATCACATCGCCTCAAGATGCTGAAATTACTATTTCTACTGGAGAAACAGTTATAAATTTTTGTGCTAATAATTATTTAGGGCTTTCTTCCAATAAAGAAGTCATTCAGGCTGCCAAAGATGCTATGGATACCCATGGCTTCGGAATGTCGTCTGTTCGCTTTATCTGTGGCACACAGGATATTCACAAAAAATTAGAAAAAAAAATAGCTGATTTTTATCATACTGAGGACACCATATTATATGCTGCAGCTTTTGATGCCAATGGCGGTGTTTTTGAACCTTTGCTTGGCGAAGAAGATGCAATAATTTCAGATTCCTTAAACCATGCTTCTATTATTGATGGGGTACGTCTTTGCAAGGCAGCGCGTTACCGCTACGAAAATAGCAATATGGAAGATCTGGAAAAACAGCTTATTGCTGCCAATGAAAAAGGAGCTCGATATAAAATTATAGTTACTGATGGCGTCTTCTCTATGGATGGCTTGGTAGCTCCACTTGATAAAATCTGCGATTTGGCAGATAAATATGACGCAATGGTAATGATAGACGAATGTCACGCTGCAGGTTTTATTGGAGAAACGGGGCGTGGCACTTTGGAAGAAAAAGGGGTGATGGGCAGGATAGATATTATAACGGGAACACTTGGAAAAGCTTTAGGTGGCGCAATGGGCGGTTATACTACAGGGAAAAAAGAAATTATTGAAATGCTTCGCCAGCGCTCACGACCTTATTTGTTTTCAAACTCTTTGGCGCCGGCAATTGTTGGTGCATCTATTAAGGTATTCGAAATGCTTTCTGAAGATACTTCATTACGAGACAAACTTGCAGAAAATACAGCATATTTCAAAAAAGGGATGAAAGAAGCTGGGTTTGATATAATAGATGGAGATTCTGCAATAGTGCCTGTAATGTTGTATGACGCCAAGCTTTCACAAAAAATGGCAGATATGTTATTGGAAGAAGGTATATATGTTATAGGTTTCTTTTTTCCGGTAGTGCCAAAAGGCAAGGCAAGAATCCGTGTACAGCTTTCAGCAGCACATAACAAGATACATTTGGATAAAGCTATTAGTGCTTTTATTAAGATTGGAAAAAAATTGGGTATAATTGAGTGTTAAAACTACTATTTACGCATCAATAACAACCAGTTTAGGAAAATTTTATTAGATTTGCTTTTGTTTATAATATTTAACAACTTACTTTTGCTCTTAATTAACACTTAAAAATTAAACAATCGAATATGAAA
>JAGQYZ010000426.1 GCA_020435865.1 Aequorivita sp.
CCTGCAAGGTCTGGATGCTTAAGACTAGTGATGCACATGGCTTGTACAAACAGTTCGGGTTTACTGAACTGAAACAGCCTGAAAAAGTGATGGAAAACTTGTTATGAGCGGCAAAGAACTTCAAGGCCATTGCTTGAGGGGAAGCCAGGTGACCAAAGATTTCCCTCGGAATCAAGACGCCTTGGTTTTTAAAGCGATGGGCAAACTTGTTGCCTTTATTTTTTGTTTTTTTCTTGCTGATTTGGCGTTGTCCCAAACTATCTATTCCAGGGACAAGTTAACACTTTTAGCAGATTCATTGCATGTTGAAGGGTTTTACCAAGAGGCTCTTTCCTTGAGAAAACAAGCGGTAGATGAAGGAAAACAAACGTCTAAAGCTTATCAAACCTATCTAGAAGCAAAATATTATCATACCCAATCTGCTTATTTTGAAAACTTGAGCTATGATTATTACAATCCCAATGCGGCTATAAGTAAAAACCAAAAAACAACGTATTTAGACAGTGCGTTAATTGCAGCCAAGAAGGCCCAAAAAACTTATGCCTCTGTCAAACACCCCGATAAAAAATTTCAGTATCAAATTCAGAATAGAATTTACCACCAAACAGCTTATTTAGGTAATTGGAAAGAAGCTTTGGCCGAAGCGCAATGGGGCTATGAGATTTTAAAGGACACGCTTTCTGAAAATGACAAAACTTTTGTGGATTTAATCTATGATATTGGCTATATATATAGTCAGTTGGGAGATTTCAGCAAAGCGGTTGAAAATTACCAGCATTCCTTAAATCTCTACAGGAAAATAGTGGGTGAAAACCATACGGACATTGCACAGGCCTACAATAATATTGCCGTGGAATACCGAAATTTGGGCCTGCGACAAAAGGAGCTTCAATCCCTTCTCAAAGCCAAGCAAATCTGGGAAAAGTTAAATAGGGAAGAAGATAAAAATTTCCTTTACAAGTGCTACGGAAACCTGTTCTATTGGTATTCCTATTATGGCGATTTTGAAAAAGCAGATGAATATTTGTTGAAGAAGAGAAAGCTAAGAGAAGATGATTTTTCAATAACGGAATTCGGTTTTTTGAGGAATAAAGAGGAAGTCTATAAAGATGAACTTCTTGAAAATCATGATCTCATGGTGTATTACAGGCAAAGAAAAGACACAGCAAAAAGCATGGTTTACCTTTCAAAAACACTAAAAACGCTACGAGGTAAGAGTTCGTTACAGGATTTTGAAGTCAAACACCTCATTGCTGCTCTGAAGGCGACCGGCGAGCTTGAACAGACTTCAAATGTAGAAGAATCCATTTCTTGTTTGGATAAGGCAATTGACTTGGCCGATAAGTACCAATTGCAATATTACACCAATTCCTTTCCTTTAAAACTGCAAAAACTGAAATTGCTTGTCGAGGTGACTCATGATCAATTTGCTTTTAGTGAATTGTGTTCTCAGTTAGAGCCTTACATGCATGCTCAAAACAGTGATGGTCAATTCCAATTTTGGTTATTGAAAGCAAAGAATGCCAGATTCAACAATAACGAAAAGGCAGCCAGTAAAGCTTATGATCTTGCTTTTAAAACCTTGCTAAATGCTCCTGAAAAACCACTTGACACTATTGAATTCCAAGATTTGAAACCGCTTATTTCTTTTGAAACGGTTCAGGGTCTATTGGATATGGCAGAATTCCATACCATTCTTTTTTCCTTGCATGACGAAGGCAAAGAGCTGGATAAGGCCAAAGTGAAACTGTTGTTGGCATCTAAAGTGTATAACGAATTATACTTGGGAAATCGATATAACGACGAGCTCTACAATGTAAATAAAAGACTCAACACCCAATTGTTGGAATGTGCACTTTTGACACCCAAAGATGATCTTTTTTTGATAAGGGCGCTTAATGCCGTTGAAAATGGGGGCGCAAAACTCACGTGGTCTAGGTTTATTTTCAATAATCAAAGGCAGCATTTAAAAATACCTAATGAGCTACTTGAAAAAGAAGACGAGCTGAAGGCTCAGCTTAATTTCTATCAGAAAAAAGTGGTCAACGAACCTGAGGTTTCTGAAGACAAACTTTTGTTATGGAAGGAAAAAATTTATCAGCTCAAAGAAGATTTAAGCCTGTTGCAAGATAGTATCAAGATTAAAAATGCAGCCGTTTTTCAATGGAATGCAAAGGAATTTTCCATAACTGAATTTCAAAAATCGTTACTTCCAAACCAAGCGGTTTTGAAATATGTTATGACAGAGAAAAAGGTGTTCCCAATACTTATTTCAAACAAAACTTTGAAGATTTCAAAGCCTTTGGATGCGGCGTTGCTAAATGTACAGTTGAAAAGTGTTTTGGAAATTTTGAAGCACCGAGAGCCCAATTATAGCGAGCCGTTAGCGAATTTGTCCCATTTGCTTTTAGACGGAACGGCGTTGAACTCATTTGAGAAAATCACTATTGTTCCAGACGGAGCGTTGTATTATTTGCCTTTTGAGACTTTATATCTCGATAAAAAAATGCCCGATATAAGTTATACGTCGTCTTTGGTTTTGTTTCAGGCACAAGGCTATTCAAATTTCAGTTCCCGCCAAGTTCAAATTGGAGCCTTTGCGACATCTCCCGAGACTTCAAGGTTATTTCACGCTCATGAAGAATTGGTGAGCATTCTTGCAGAATTTCAAGGAGAAGCATTTTATAATGCTACAAGGCAACAATTCTTGAACAAAGCCAACGATTTCAACGTGCTGCATTTGGCAATGCATTCAGAAATTAATGGGAATTCCCCTGAATTTTCATCGCTCATTTTTGATGGTGAAGATAGAAAACTGTTCATCTCTGAGCTCTACAATGAAAATCTAAAAGCCAGCATGGTGGTTTTAAGTGCCTGCGATACCGGCAACGGGTTTTACGAAAACGGCGAAGGGGTCATTAGCATTTCCAGAGCTTTTACCTTTGCAGGGGTGCCCAGTACCGTTATGAGTTTGTGGAAGGTAGACGATGAAACAACCCAAATCATCATGAAGGCATTTTACAAGCATTTGAAAAAGGGGGAAACCAAGGATTTGGCCTTAAAGAATGCAAAATTGGATTATTTGGAGAGCACTAAAGACCCGTTGTTGAAACATCCGTACTATTGGTCTGGGTTCGTGGTTGCGGGAAATACCCAAGCCCTTGTTGCAAACCATCACTACTGGTGGTTTTTGATTGTCTTGCCGCTGGTTTCGTTAATCTTGTTCCGGAAAAAATTACTTCAGTTTTTCAAGAAGTAATTTGGCTTCAGCATTTTTAAAACTTTCATTGGAATGAATGAATTTTTCGAGTTCTTCTTTGGCATTCTCTAGTTCCTTGTTTTTTAGATAACCTAGTGCCAGGTACCAATGCGAGCGATTGGTTAAAACATCTTGAAATTTTAAGTGTTCCTTGAATTTTTCAATGGCTTTTTGGGTATGTCCAGAGGCTAAGAGTGCATTGCCCTCGTAAAATAAAAGCTCGGAATTTTTATCAGACGCATAGGCCGATTCAAATAAAGCGGAAGCTTTTTCATAATCCATTTCAGAATAGGCTATAAAAGCATTGGTGCGTGTGCTGACTTCGTTTTCAGAGCGTACAATGGGAGCCGTTACATTTTTTGAAGGTTGAAAATAAGAGGCAAACAGGATTTCTGGATTGGTTTTGGTAGGCCAAAAAAACGAAATGGCCAATGCGATAACCAATACAGCTGCGGCTGCAGTTAGGGGTTTTAGCCAGTTGGAAAGAGAAGGCGTTTGTTTTTTAGGGGCTTCAGATTAAAAACGCTGTAAAGTTGCTTTAAACTGTTGGGTGTCTTCAGCTTTAGAAACGGCTTTTAGATTCTTTAAAAAGTCAATTTCCTGCCTGAACTCCGTATTGTTTTCATAACGTTTCTCAAATTCCAAAAGCTCTTCTTCAGATAAGTTTCCGGAAAAGTATTTTTCAATAAGAATGCTATCAACCATTGTCTTTAGAATTTTTTATCAAGTCTTTTAACGTTTTCAAACAGCGTGATTTCTGGCTTCTCACCACGGCTTCACTCTCATAACCTTCTAGCTTAGAGATCTCTTCATTGGTTAGTCCTCTGTAAAAGCTTAATGTTAACATACGTTGGCAACTTTTCCCCAATAGGTTGAAGTATCGTTTCAACAACAATTGCTCTTGGGTAAGCTCCTCTTCGGGATCTACACTAACTTCCTCATAGAAGCCTTCTTCTTTTTGCAATGAAGGGGTGTAATTGGCTTTTAATGAATATTCCTTCAGCTTTTTATAAATAAGGTGTTTGCCAATACCAAAGAGATAGGTTTTTAAGCTACTTTCTATCTTGTACAATTTTCCGGAGATGGCATGCTTTCTAAGTGTAATAAAGGCTTCTTGGTAAATATCAATGGCGTCTTCTTCCGAAAGTTTATAACGCTTGGAAAAGCCCAAAAAGTCAATTCTATACCCCGTATAAAGTTCTTTTATAATAGGATGGTCGTCAGTTCTTAATGCATCAACATAGTGTTGTTCCATGGAAATCTGGGGATTTTTTTAAGGACATGTTAACAATGGGCATTTTTCTGCCACTAAAGATAAATCTTAATGTAGAATTAAAACCCATTAAAAATGAAAACATTGCTTCAAATCCTATCTATTGTACTAATAATTCTTTTCGCTTTTTCGTGTAGTGACGATGATTCGGGCCAACGTCCACCTGAGAGTGAAACGCTGTTTGATATTTATGTGGTGGGCAGAGAAGATAATACTCTAGAGACAAATTATGCCAAGATTTGGAAAAATGACATTGCCACAGAGCTTACCATGGGCAATTCCATTACAGATGCCCAGGATGTTTTTGTGTATGAGGACGATGTGTATGTGGCCGGAATGGAATATGAGGGAAACCACTCTGTCGCTAAAATTTGGAAAAATGGTGTTGCCAGCAACTTAACTTCAGGAGCTACGGATGCAACAGCTTATTCGGTAAAGGTAAATGCTTCTGGTGTTTTTGCATGCGGATATGAAAAAAATGAGAATGGTGTTTGGGTGGCTACCTACTGGCATAATGGGGTGTCAACTCCTCTTTCCAATGGTATTGAAAACTCATATGCTAAAGATATAGCAGTTAGCAATAATAATGTATATGTGGCAGGCAGGGTAATTATAGATGGATATACAATAGCTTGCTTGTGGAAAAATGGCGTACTTACTGAACTTGCCAACGCCGATTATTATTCTTCAGCAGAATCTGTTTTTGTTGATGGTAATGATGTCTATGTGGCAGGATTTAAAGAAAGCGACACCAACGATAGGGCCACAATATGGAAGAATGGAGTAGAGATAAATTTATCAACTACAAATGATTCGTATGCGCAATGTATAAAGGTGGTTGACGGTAAAGTATATGTTGGCGGTTGGGAACATTTTTCAGGAAGTGACGTAGCCACCGTATGGATTGATGGTGAGGCCAACTACTTAACCGATGCCTCTAAAAATGCCGTAGTCTATGCTATTGCTATCTATCAAAATGATGTCTATGCCACCGGGTTTGAGGAAAATGACAATGAAAATGCAGGCATAATTAAAGTGTGGAAAAATGGAGAAGAAATGACCAGTCTAACGTCAGGACTCAAACCAGCCTATGCCACTGGTATCAGAGTTGTAAGTAGATCTTTTTTCTGATGAAGCAAATAATCACAATCTTTCTAGGTGTTTTTACGATACTGGTAGTATCCTGTAAAAACGAAGTACAATCCAAAGCGGATAGTTCCGCAGAAAAGAAGCCAACGGAACTGACACAGATCAACCGGTCAAAGCAACAGGTGCAACCGTTGACTAAAGCTCAGTTTAGTGCGTTCTTCCCGGAGTATTTAGGTTCCCATAAGCGCTACAATGTGCATGTATCGGCACCCGAAGCTATGGCCACAGCCAGTTATGGCGATTTTAAAAACACGTTTAATTATTCTTTAGTAGATGGTGCCAAAAAGAAAGCGGTCTTAAAGAATTTTGAAACGGCCTATCATTCTGATTTGAAAGGCCCTGAAGGCACCGAATATATCAAGAAGGAACGGGACGGTTTTAGGACTATTGCCTTTCTTCAGCCTAACATTAAGCGTTACACCATTGAATTTATATACAAAAGCCGATTTAGATTGTTCCTTGAAGGTTCGGAACATCCTGATGTATTGTGGAGTTATATAAAGAAAGAGGACTTGCAAAAACTGGATTCGTATTAAACAAAATGTAAAATCAATAATGAGACAATCTTTATTTATGCTCAGCTATTTAGTTCTACTGTTTAGTTTGTTTTTCAATTGTAAAAATGAGTCACAAATAGAAAAGGAACAACAAGAAGTGCTTCATTCTATACCAACTGCCACAAAAAAGAATGAAGAAAAGAAACCAATTGTAGGCTTGGTCAAAGTACAAATCGACGGGAAGTCATTTAGGATGACTGACTTTGATCAAGAGTTAACAACCGACGTCACTTATTTGGATAATGGTGTTCAGTTCAGAATTGAAGACATCAACAAACAAACTGTTTTGGTCA
The DNA here is from genome assembly GCA_020435865.1 of Aequorivita sp. Classification (GTDB taxonomy): domain Bacteria; phylum Bacteroidota; class Bacteroidia; order Flavobacteriales; family Flavobacteriaceae; genus Aequorivita. The sequence continues at coordinate 6,532 of JAGQYZ010000426.1, forward strand.
ATATGTATGCGCCGGGGTTATTGCAAAAAATACCAATTACCATTGCCCAACAAAGTTCGGCACTTGATCCTGAAGAAGCTTTTAGTGTAAAAACCCAAAGCCGATTAGAGATTAATATTCCTAGTGAAAGCCCTGTTCAAGGAGATGTTAAAGTGCTTTATGAAGGTACCGTGTCCTTGGAGGAATTAACAAATTCTAAACTCGTTGTCACTTTTATGGGCAAAGGATTCTCATTGGGCAGTAACAAAAAAGAGTTGTTCCCCATGCAAGGGGAAATTGTGCTGGAGAACTTCAATGTGTACGATGCCCGAATGAACAACCCTAACTGAAAAATTAAACTGTTTTTTAAATCCATTTAATATTATGAGAAAAATTCCACAACTTTTTTTTGGTGCTTTTTTAGTTGTCTTGACGGTCAAAGGCCAGGCGCAAGCAACTTTGCTAAAAGATATTAATCCCGGTAGTGCCGCCTCTAATCCTAGTGGTTTTACCCAATTAGGTGATAACATATTGTTTATGGCAAGTGACGATGCTAATGGGCGTGAATTATGGATTACGGATGGTACCGAAGCTGGAACAAGTCTTCTAAAAGATATTTATCCAGGAACAGCCAATAGTAATATTCCTTTGTTGTATAAAATAGGCGAAACGGTTTACTTTTATGCATCTACCCTATCCGGTGGGGGCTTATGGAAAACAGATGGAACCGCAATAGGAACTGTTTTGGTAAAAAGTGGTTTTACAAGCGTTACTAGATTTACCGAAGTAAATGGAACCATATTTTTTGAAGCTGATATTAACAATAATAACTTTGATGAATTATGGAAAACTGATGGTACTACGGCTGGAACAGTTCAGGTTAAGCAAATGCGGCCTAACTCTTTTTATAACTCTTATACTTCCAATTTGATTGCTTCGCCAGTGAGTGGTGAGCTTTTGTTTACCGCTGATAATGGAACTGGCATGGCTCTTTGGAAATCTGATGGTACTACGGCAGGGACTTTCACTCTAAAATATCTATATAACACTCCGCAATACTTGGTTAGACCTCTTGTTGAATTAAATGGAGAGGTGTTTTTTGGAGCTTTCAATCAAAGTGGCGTGGAATCTCTCTGGAAAACCAATGGGACACCAGTAGGGACTGTTGTATTTAAGAGCCCTTATAGGCTTCCTGCTACAAGCGGTATTAAAAATATTGACAACAAGCTTTATTTTGGGGGATATGAACAGTATTCTGACGGTTATGGAGAAGAATTGTGGACAAGTGACGGAACACTTTCGGGTACTTACATGATTAGAGATATAAATGATGGAAGCGATAATGGTTCACCCTATAATTTTCTTAAGTTTCAAGGAAACATATATTTCTCGGCAAGTACTGTAAATGAAGGACGAGAGTTTTGGAAAACCGATGGAACATTTGCCGGTACAGAATTGGTTTATGACTTTTATCCAGGGGGTTCGTCAAGTTATCCATTGACCTATACAAATACAGGATTGGATAAAATTTATATTGTGGCCAATAATGGTAACGATATTATGCTTTATCAATCTGATGGAACCTCATTGGGAACGTCTTCAGTTTTAGATCTATCGGAAACCAATAATGTTGTTCAATTTTCGATAACCAATCTCAATGAAATCCTAATTTTCTCTGCAGAGACTTCTGCATACGGAACTGAACTTTGGAAATTGGATACGTCAACCCTGTCTTCCGCTAATTTTGATAAACAAGAAATGGCGGTTTACCCCAATCCAGTGAGTACAGAATTAAACATCAAACTTTCCTCAAGTAAAAATTATCTATGTCAAGTAATAAATCAATTGGGGCAAACTGTATTTGTTTGTGAAAGTGATGCGTTGGAAACCAAGCTAGATGTTTCAACGTTGGCTAACGGACTGTACATTTTGGTCATAAATTCCAAAGATGGAAAAATGTACAAGCAGAAGCTTGTTAAAAAGTAAAGTGTTTTAACCTCAATTTATAGAGGTTTTTGTTTGCTATTGATTATTTTTAAACACGCCAAGAAAACAAGGCGTGTTTTTTTGTGGATATAGAATGGCTCTATTCATATTGTTTGGCAAAAAAAGGTATGGAGGAAACCTTCCCTTTTGATGAAGATACCTTGGTCTTTAAAGTGCTGGGTAAAATGTTTGCTTTGGTGCCCTTGGAAAAATGGGAGTTGGGCCAAGCAAGTATCAGTTTAAAATG
>JAGQYZ010000427.1 GCA_020435865.1 Aequorivita sp.
TACGCTATTAAAAGAAAAAATCAATTCAGGTGAAATGTATTACGATTGTTGGGCTATATCTGCAGATGATTTCTTTGATGCTAAAAATAATTTCGTGATAAACGACAATGTGGTGGAGTTCTATTTTGACGACTGCATCATCTGTCCGTCCTATACCGGGACCTATTCCATCAAAATTCCGTTGGAAATGCTGATGCCCGTTCTAAGAAAGTATAAAAGGAATCCTTTACTCGGGTAAAAACTTATACAATGAAAAGCAATTTTAAAGATATAATCAATTCCGAAACACCCATTCTGGTTGACTTCTTCGCAGATTGGTGTGGGCCGTGCAAAATGCTTGCACCAATTCTGAAACAAGTTAAAGATGAATTGGGCGATGCCGTAAAAATTGTAAAAATAGACGTTGATAAAAACCAACCGCTAGCTTCGCAATTTCAAGTTCGCGGTGTACCTACAATGATTCTATTCAAAAACGGGAAACAGCTTTGGCGACAAAGCGGCGTTCTTCAGAAAAACGACCTGGTTTCCATAATCAATCAACACATAAATTGATGGACCTGAATCGGTACATAGATCACACACTTTTAAGGGCCACCGCTACTCCAGACGATATCATAAAACGCTGCAATGAAGCGAGAGCGCATAAGTTTTATGCAGTCTGCATAAATAGTTGTTACGCTTTCTTGGCTGCAAATGAATTGAAAAACAGTGATGTAAAAGTTGCTGCTGTAGTTGGTTTTCCTTTGGGTGCAAGCAGTTGCCACGCAAAAATTTGCGAAGCAGAACAATGTGTAAAAGATGGTGCCGATGAAATTGATATGGTACTGAATATAGGTTTCCTTAAAGCAAAACTGCACAAATCTGTCCGTGAAGAAATTGCAGCCGTTAAAGAAGTAATTGGCAACCGAATCTTAAAAGTAATTCTCGAAACCTGTTATTTAACAGATGACGAAATAAAAATGGCTTGCCAAATAGCCAAAAAAGCTGGCGCTGATTATGTAAAAACCTCCACTGGTTTTGGAACAGGTGGCGCTACGGAACACGCAGTAAAAATAATGATTAACGAAGTGGGCGACAGTTTAAAAGTAAAAGCCTCAGGTGGAATAAAAGATGCCGCAACTGCTAAAAAATATATTGAAATGGGCGTTAGCAGAATCGGAACTTCATCTGGGATTGAAATTGTAACATCCACAAAAAAAAATACAGATGAGCACTCATATTGAAGCCAAGCCTGGTGAAATTGCAGATTCGGTTTTGCTTCCTGGTGACCCAATGCGAGCCAAATGGATTGCGGAAACTTTTCTTGAAAACGCAAAATGCTATAATGATGTTCGAGGTATGCTTGGTTTTACCGGTACTTATAAAGGAAAACGAATTTCTGTCCAAGGAACAGGAATGGGAATTCCTTCAGCTTTGATTTATTGCCACGAGCTTATTAACGATTATGGCGTTAAAAACCTAATTCGGGTTGGTTCGGCAGGCAGCTATCAAAAAGATATACACCTTCGCGATATTGTGATTGCAATGGCCGCTTCTTCCACTTCGGGCATTAACAATACTCGTTTTGTGAATTGCGACTACTCGCCTACTGCCGATTTTGATTTGTTTATGAAAGCAGCTCTTTATGCAAAAGAGAACAATATTTCCATAAAAGCGGGCAATGTGCTTTCCAGCGATCAATTTTATGAAGATGATTTCAATAGTTACAAAAAATGGGCAGATTTCGGCGTATTATGTGTAGAAATGGAAGCCGCTGGACTTTACTCAATCGCAGCAAAATTTAATGTGAAAGCATTGGCTGTTTTGACCATCTCAGATTCATTGGTAACTGGCGAGAGCACCACGGCCGATGAACGTGAAGGTAGCTTTTCAAAAATGATTGAGATTGCATTGAATACTTTAATCTAAAAATAAAAAAGCAGGAATCCAAAATTGAGACCCCTGCTTTCGGTTGCTAATTGAAATCGATTGCAATTAACTATACTTTAAAAGTCAATACTGGCAAATCGGAATGGTTTACCACATCCTCGCCAATACTTCCAGAGAAGAAATGCGCCAAACCTTGGCGGCCATGAGTTGGCAAGGCAATAATGTCTGCATTGCTTACTTGGCTATAACCAAAAATTCCAGCTTCCACAGAATATTCGCTGTATTGAGCCACTTTATTCAAACTTTCCAATGGGTTCAATTCTCCCGCAGTTTTAAGAAAGTTGAGAATACGTTTTTCAATTTCGCGAGTACTTCGGAAATCGCCCGCAAGGTTCACGTAAAGCATTTGCATACCAATACCCAACGTATCAAATAATTTTTGTGCACGTTTATATGGACCAATGGAGTTTTCTAAAAAGT
>JAGQYZ010000428.1 GCA_020435865.1 Aequorivita sp.
CAACTTGTTCTGGAGCACCACTCACAAAGCGTTCATTCTTCAGCTTGCCTTGCACACTTCTTAAAAAACCTTCGGTATATTTTAGCTCTTCAGAAAGCTTTGCTATTTCTTCTTCAACATTTATGGCACCCGCAATTGGAATGAAATATTCGTTGCTTTTTACACGGAAAGTTAATGCGCCATCTAGTTTTTCCGAAATATATTTTAATTCTGAAATATTGCCGAGCTTTGAAATTACAGCATCAAATTCATTTGAAGCATTGTCATTGTTAAGAATGGAAAGCTCGATGGTATCTTTAAAAGAAATGTTTTTCTCTTTGCGAATTGTCCTGATTCCTGAGATTACTTCGGCAGCGAATTCAAAATCGCTAATGATTTTTTCGTCAAAAGACTTCACCTTGGGCCATTCTGCAATTATTAAGGCTTCGGAAATGTCACGTTGGGTGATGTGCTGCCAAATTTCTTCAGAAATAAAAGGAACAAAAGGATGAAGTACTTTCAGATTATCTTCCAAAACCGAAATAACTTCCAAATAAGTTTTTTCAGAAATCCTTTCGCCGAAAGGAGGTTTTACCATTTCCAAAAGCCAAGAACAGAAATCGTCCCAAACCAGTTTATAGGTTGCCATCAAGGCATCGCTTATGCGGTATTTACTGTAATGGTCTTCAATTTCGGCAAGTGTTTTTTGAAATTTACTTCGGTACCATTTTAAGGCAATGATGTCACTTTGTGTCTGTTCTTTTTCCATTGAAACTTCCCAACCGTTAATTAATCGGTAGGCATTCCATATTTTGTTAACAAAGGCACTCCCCTGTTTGCATAGATCTTCATCAAACATTAAATCGTTACCTGCAGGTGAGCTCAAAAGCATTCCCACACGAACACCATCGGCGCCATAAGTATCCATCAAATCTATTGGATCTGGTGAGTTACCTAAAGATTTGCTCATCTTCCTGCGCTGCTTGTCGCGCACAATTCCCGTTAGATAAACGTTTGTAAAAGGCTTCTCATTTCTATATTCATAGCCTGCAATAATCATTCTTGCTACCCAGAAAAAAAGTATTTCGGGTGCAGTAACAAGGTCGTTGGTTGGATAGTAATAGTTGATTTCTTTATTATCCGGCTCTAAGATTCCGTTGAAAACACTTATAGGCCATAACCACGACGAGAACCAAGTGTCTAACACATCTGGATCCTGTTTTAGATTTTCGGCTTTTAGCTGTGGATTGTTGGTTTTTTCTTTTGCGAGTTGTAATGCTTCTTCCATATTTTCTGCAACCACAAAATCTTCTTTACCATCACCATAGAAATAGGCTGGTATTTGTTGTCCCCACCATAGTTGGCGGGAGATGTTCCAATCACGAACGTTTTCCATCCAATGGCGGTATGTATTTACAAATTTTTCGGGGACCAAATGCACTTCTTTTTTAAGAACAGCATCTAAGGCTGGTTCTGCAAGTTCCTTCATTTTAAGAAACCATTGATCACTGAGTTTTGGTTCAATTACGGCGCCAGTTCTTTCGCTTGTGCCCACTTTGTGCATATGGGTTTCGATTTTTGCCACCACACCCATTGCTTCCAACTCTTTTATAATTTCCTTGCGGACTACAAAACGATCTTTTCCCTCATAATGAAGACCGAAACTATTTAAAGTTCCATCGTCGTTCAAAATATCTATAATTTCAAGGTTGTGTTTATCACCCAACATTTTATCATTTTCATCATGTGCAGGCGTAACTTTTAAACAACCTGTCCCGAATTCTACATCTACATATTCGTCTTCAATGATTGGAATAATGCGGTTGCAAACGGGAACTATTGCTTTTTTGCCACGAAGGTGTGCAAAACGGTCATCATTTGGGTTGATGCAGATGGCAGTATCGCCCAAAATAGTTTCGGGGCGCGTCGTGGCAATGGTTAAAGTATCATCACTGCCTTCAATTTTATAATTTAGGTAATAGAGATTGCCTTGATTTTCTTCGTATATAACCTCTTCATCAGAAAGCGTGGTCTTTGCTTGTGGATCCCAGTTTACCATTCGGTAACCTCGATAAATATTTCCTTTTCTATATAAATCGACAAATACTTTTATTACCGAAGCAGACATTTCGTCATCCATCGTAAATTTAGTGCGATCCCAATCACACGAAGCTCCTAACTTTTTTAACTGCTCCAGAATTATTCCACCATGTTTGTGGGTCCATTCCCAAGCATGTTCCAGAAACTCTTTGTGAGAAAGGGTTGCTTTATCTATTCCTTCAGCTTTCAGTTTTGCAACAACTTTAGCTTCAGTAGCAATAGAAGCGTGATCTGTTCCAGGAACCCAGCAAGCGTTAAAACCTTGCAAACGCGCACGGCGAATCAAAACATCCTGCAAGGTATTGTTG
>JAGQYZ010000429.1 GCA_020435865.1 Aequorivita sp.
GGCATCGGCGATAGTAAGTTCGGCTCCAGATGAAGCCATAAAAATAGGGGAGCATCTTTTGAGCAATGCAACTTCGGATACCGAAAGATTTGCGCCTAATATGATTCTTTCAAAAAGTTATCTGTCAAAAGGCAATTTCAACAAGGCTTTGATCTATGTTTTTGATGCGTCAAAGTACGCTAATACTACTTCTGAAAAGATTGAAAGTTCTCTCATAAAATTTTCAATCTTAAAAGATTTGCATCTTGACAGCCAAGCCGACAAATACTTGAAAGAAATTGAATCCTTAAGTGCTTTGGAACCCAATGATACTACTGAAGTCATAATTTTATTGAATAAAATTTGGGCTCTAATTGAAAGACAGGATTATCAAGAGGCTTCACAAAGAGTGAAAAACGTAGATGGCAGCACGTTACAAATCCTTCTAAATGATCCTGAGTTGAATCAAGAATTTAATATCCTGCAAGGCGTTTTATTTATAAACACTCAAGAATATGATTTAGCCGAAACCTATTTGATTAAAGCCAAAACCTATTCTGAAGAGAGAGTTAATGCCAACTACCGAGAGCATGCATTTGTTTTGAATGAGTTGAGTAAATCTTACTTTTTCAGGAAAGAGCATATAAGAGCCATTGAATTCCTTTTGCAAGCACAAGAATTAGCCAGGAAGGTAGACAATATCTCACTTATAGCCGCTATAAATCATCAGTTGGCAGTCAATTATTTAGCTACTCAGGATAAAGAAAATTATAAAAAGCTCAATGATGAGTTTTTGTCCTATAACAATAAACAAGAGCAGTTGGAGCAAGATTCAGTGAACACAGCTTTTAATCTAATAAGCCTGGATCAAGATAGATATTATGAACAAAAAGAGCATGATGAGGCGTCTTTTTTCTACATGGTACTAGTCATTACATTGCTGATAGTTTTTGTCTTGACCGTGCTTACCCTGAAAAGTATTTGGAGGCGTAAGCGATTAAAAGAGATCGTGAGCTATTTGGAAGCTAGTAGAAATGTTACAGCGGTGCATCAAAAAAAGGCCCAAGAAAAAGAAGAGGTAAATAGGCCGTATATTCCGGAAGAAACCGAAAAGATTTTAATGGATAAACTGAAAAAGTTTGAGCAGTCCAAAAAATTTCTGAACAGAGAGATGTCCTTAGCAGTTTTGGCCGGGCAATTTGAAACCAATACAAAATATCTTTCGGGGGTAATCAATTCCCATTATCAAGATAATTTTAATACCTATATCAATAAGTTAAGGATCAATTATATTATTGAGAAATTAAAAACAGATTCAAACTACAGGCATTATAAAATTAGTTACTTGGCCGAAGCATGCGGGTTTTCTTCACACAGTAGTTTTGCAACGGTATTTAAATCTATAACGGGAATTACACCAGCTACTTTTATAGATTTATTGAACTCTGAAATAGAAGACCATATAGATTTAGAAGAAATCATCAATGAGAATTAAAAAAGGCACATATCAAAACAGGGCTCTTTTTATAGCTGTTTTTTTTCAGTTAACCTTTGCCATGCAGGTACAGGCACAATCGGAAAAAGCATTGAAGGATTCCATAAAATCTGCCACAGTCAATATTTATGAAGATCCGGATAAAGCCATAAGATATGGAGATTCTATATTCAAAATAGCAAAGGAAGACAAAACAAGAATAAGCGCTCTTACCTTAATAGCAAATGCTTACTCTTCAAAAAGGGATTATGAAAAATCCTTGGAATATGTTGTAAAGGCCAACCAATTGTCGGAAAAGATCAACGATCCGTTAATGCGGATAAACATTACAACGAAAATTGCAATACTCTATCAGCAACTGAAGATTTATGAAAAAACGATACAGTATCTTGATCAAGCCGAAAAATTGATTTTGGAATATCCTAATCAAGATTCCGTGGCACCCTACCTAAGCAACAATTATATTGTTAGAGGGTTTATATACAAAGAAAAGCTTAACTGTGACATTGCCATTAGCTTTTTTGATAAGGGCATTAGCTATTTAAATAGAAATACGAATATCTCTAGAGCCAATATTAGCATAGCCTACTACAACAAGGGTAATTGCTACATTATGCTAGGAGATAATGAAAAAGCCAAGGAGAGTTTTAACAAAGCCATTGAACTTGCTAAAGTTATAAATGCCAATAGCCTTCGCGCTTTTGCTTTAAAAGGATTGGCAAAAGTATACACGCAGGCAGATGAAAATGATAAGGCTATCGAGACGTTAAATGATGCCTTGGATATTTCAAGGAATGTGGGCGATTTGATACTTAACCAAACCATTTATGAAGGGCTATTTGAAAATTACCTAGCCATGAATGATTGGGATAACTACTTGGAATATCATACTAAATATTTACAAACACAGCTAAGCGTCAAACAATCCGAAAGAGGTTCGGTGAGTAATACCTTGGATGAAGCTGCAAAGGAAAAAGCACTTGCCTTCAGGAAGGCAAGCTCAAAATATGATTCTCTTGTATTGATGTTAACACTCTTTTCAATACTAGCCGTTTTAGTCTTTATTGTGAATGAAAGAAGACTAAAAAAATCCATTAAAAACCTTCAGGTGGAGGTGAAAAACTTACAACAACAGAGATAATATGATGATTTTCATTTTTATTACATAAATACTTATAAATCAATTAGTTGAAATATTAATAGGCTTTCAAAATTCCCGAATTTTGAAAGCCTATTAATATTAAT
>JAGQYZ010000430.1:0-1979 GCA_020435865.1 Aequorivita sp.
CCTTTTGCAATAATAGATTTGTTATCCACACTTCTTGCTGCATTATCCAAATAGGTCTCAGTAAGAATATCAATCATTTTATCTTTTGGAATAAGGTTTTCAGGCTTTTCGGGATGAATTACATGCTGACAGCTAAAAAAGCTTAGAACAACTACTATAAAAATTATCAATTGCTTCATTATCTGTTAAAGGTAAGTCTTTCTGGGTTGCTCTTGTTTGGGAATTTTGAATTTTCGTAAACCAAAATACCGTTTACTAATGTATGAGTAACTCTTGATTTAAAGATTGTTCCTTCAAAAGGTGACCATCCGCATTTATAAAGCAAATTTTCCTTTTTAACGGTCCAAGGCGAATTGAGATCGACCAAAACCAAATCTGCTTTGTAGCCTTCACGAATATAACCACGCTCTTTTATTTGAAACAAAATAGCTGGATTGTGAGAAGTTTTTTCAACAATTTTTTCCAAGGAAATTTTTCCCCTGTGATGCATTTCCAAAAGAGCTACTAGCGCATGTTGCACTAATGGCCCACCAGATGGAGCGTTCAAATACTTATTGTTTTTCTCTTCTAAAGTGTGTGGCGCATGGTCTGTAGCAATCACATCAATTCTATCATCCAGTAGTGCTTTGAGCAATCCATCTCTATCTTTTTCAGTTTTCACAGCTGGATTCCATTTTATTTTGGTACCTTTTGTTTTATAATCAGCATCCGTAAACCACAAATGGTGAATGCACACTTCTGAAGTAATTTTCTTTTCAGAAAGTGGTATTCTATTGCTGAAAAGATGCGTTTCCTTTTCCGTGGAAAGATGAAAAACATGAAGGCGTGCACCCGTTTTTTCAGCAAGTTTTATTGCGCTTGAAGAAGAAAGATAACAAGCTTCCTCACTGCGGATTTTTGGGTGAAGCTCTATTGGAATGTCTTCGCCATATTCAGCTTTACATTTTTCTAAATTTTTTTTAATAGTGGTTTCATCCTCGCAATGTGCCGAAATGAGTAAATTGGTTTTACTGAAAATATTTTCCAAGGTTTTCGGATTATCCACCAACATATTCCCTGTGGAAGAGCCCAAAAATAATTTTAGTCCTGCAACTTTCTGTGAATCAACTTTCAAAATTTCATCCAAATTATCATTGGTTCCGCCAAACATAAAGGAATAATTGGCCCAAGAAGTTTTTGACGCTATGTCAAATTTCTCTTCAAGCAATTCAATGGTCGTAGCCTGCGGAACGGTGTTCGGCATTTCAATAAAGGAAGTAATTCCTCCAGCTACCGCAGCTTTTGATTCGGTTTCAATATTGGCTTTGTGCGTTAGTCCTGGCTCACGAAAATGTACTTGGTCATCAATCATTCCGGGCAGCAAATAGCTTCCATCTGCATCAATAACTTTCGTATCGGCAGATTTCACGCTTATGGTCTCAGAAATTTCAAATATAAGTCCATCCTTAATAAGCACATCGCCTTTAAAGATTTTCCCTTCATTTACAATATTTGCATTCTTAATTAAAACTGACTTCATTAAATCTTTTTCTGTTAAATACACTTTTACATTTCATTCTAATAACCCCAAAAATCGCTTCGGAAATAATCCCCGAACTCATTTTAGACTCACCTTTTGTGCGGTCCGTAAAAATCACGGGCACCTCTTTTATTTTGAATTTGCAGATATACGCCTTGAATTTCATTTCTATTTGAAAAGCGTAGCCCACAAAACGAATATTGTCCAAGTTTATTTTCTCTAGAACACACCTTTTATAGCATATAAATCCGGCAGTAGTATCATAAATATCCATCTGCATCACAAGTCGTACATATTTTGAAGCGAGCCAAGACAATAAAACCCGGCTCATAGGCCAATTCACAACATTTACACCTTTCACGTAGCGCGAACCAATGGCCATATCATTACCATTTTTATGGCAAGCATTGAATAGCCGTATCAAATCATTGGGATTGTGTGAAAAATCGGCATCCATTTC
>JAGQYZ010000430.1:2049-2322 GCA_020435865.1 Aequorivita sp.
CCTAAACCAGTCTTCGCTGTACGTTTAAGTATAAATAATTTGTCGGGATATTCTTTGAAATTTGATTCAACCACCTGCGCAGTTCCGTCTGGGGAATTGTCATCCACAACCAAAATGTGAAAATCGCGCTGTAACGAGAAAACAGTGCGCAACAGCCGTTCAATATTTTCAATCTCATTGTAGGTTGGCACCACCACTACCGCCTTAAACATACTGCTATTTTAGCGCAAATGTACCCTTTTTTGAATAAATAAATGTGAAGTAAAATCTAAT
>JAGQYZ010000431.1:0-742 GCA_020435865.1 Aequorivita sp.
TGTTGAGGTTACGTCCCCAACGACCAAAACAAAATCTGGCCTATTTTCGGTTAATTCTTTTTCAAAAGCAATCATAATCCCAGCTGTCTGCTCTGCTTGTGTTCCGCTTTTAATATTCAAATTTTCATCGGGATCGGGTATTTGCAATTCTTTAAAAAAAGTATCGCTTAAATTCGCATTATAATGTTGTCCAGTGTGGATTAATCTATAAATAATAGGATTTTTTTCAGTCCGAAGTTTTTCTATCGCCTTTATAATCGGCGATATTTTCATAAAATTTGGCCTAGCGCCGGCAACTATGGTTATTTTCATTTCATTTCAGTTTTTAAATTTTAACCAACGAAACAAATTGTTTCAATTTACCGTTTGCGGTCCTGTCCAGTTGTTCCTTTCGGTTGAAATTAAAAGTTAATCCAGACTCTAGATACTGCTCAAGTGTGTTTATGATAGCGCTTTTCTTCTCTTCAGTCAATATTTCATCGCTTACATAATTAATTTCAAAAGTATCAATCTTTGTTTGAATCACTTTAAACTCTTTAATGTTTCCGCTTTCCTCCATTATTTTTTTTGTAATAACGTAAAAAACCATTCCCGCAGCTTTTTTTCCACTGGGAAGAATAGCGAAATCATTCGTTCTGCCTGTCAGTTTTTTAAGAATAGGTTTTTTAAAAGTACTTTTTTCGCTCAGTGCGCCGTAATCACCAATTTCATAACGTATAAATGGATGCGCTTTGTTGTGAAG
>JAGQYZ010000431.1:811-2712 GCA_020435865.1 Aequorivita sp.
CTCAACAAAAAGCGTTTTGGAATCCACTTCCCATTCTCCTTTTTTATTTGTAAAAGCAATTACACCAGCTTCCGAGCAACCATATTCATTGACCACAGGAACACCAAACTGTTTTTCGAGCAAATTTTTATCGTCTTCAAAAAGCATTTCGGAAGTAATAATGCAAACTTTCAATGAAGGACAAACATGTTTTAAAATGATGTTTTTTCCTTTCAAAAATTTCGCAAAAAGAACGATGCTACTTGTATAGCCGTTTATGTAATCGAATGGTTTTTTGGAATAAACGGCAAGCATTTCTTCCAATGCTTTTTCAGAAAGATCCAATATTGAAAATCGATGGCGGTTGGCAAGAAAATCTTTCAGCCTTACCCTTTTGTTTCCAATTATATCCAAGGGAATTCCATAATAGCGCGCTTGCAATGAACGGTTGAAATTTATTCCGTGCCAGCCAAAACGTTCCATGTGATAGGCCCAAGTCATAGCGTGGCTGTATTTATCCTTTGCAAAACGAATTGGGTTTCCGCTGGAGCCTGAAGTTTTATTGATATATACTTTTTTTTCTGAAAATCCTTTGGAAAGCCTTTCCTTCAGCGGAATTTGGTAATCCTTCTTTTTTAAGATAGGGAGTGATTCCCATTTTGAAAAGCCATCTTTTATTTTACTACGATAAAACGGATTGTTTTTTAAGTGATAGTTGGCGATTTCAGCCTTTTTTGAATTCAAAAACGCTTCGTAATCCGCTTCTTTTATTTCAGAAATTTTAAGCAACTCTTCCTTTGCCCTTTTTATAGGGAAACGTTTTAGAAAAAGGGAAAGATTGAAGAATTCCAAAGCTTATTTTTTTGTTTTAAATAAATTAGCGGTTCAAGGTACAAACAATTATTTTTGACACCGAAACAAAACATTTCAATTATGAACATTCTCATCCTTGGTTCTGGTGGTCGCGAACACGCCTTTGCATATAAAATTTCACAAAGCAAGCGCTGTGAAAATCTTTTTGTAGCACCAGGAAATGCCGGCACCGAAGCAATAGCGACAAATGTTGATTTAAAAGTAACCGATTTTGAAGCGGTTAAAAAATGCGTTGTTGAAAATAATATTGAAATGGTAATTGTGGGCCCCGAAGATCCTTTGGTGCACGGAATTGCAGATTATTTTGCCGAAACTTCTGAATTGAAAAGCGTAATGCTCATTGGCCCGTCAAAACGAGGCGCTTTGTTGGAAGGCAGCAAACAGCGCGCAAAGGAGTTTATGATGCAGCACAACATCCCCACGGCAGCATATGAAAGCTTTACGGCAGCATCTCTGGAAGCGGGAAAAGCTTTTTTGGAAAAGTTGAATTCGCCTTATGTATTGAAAGCAGACGGCTTGGCTGCCGGAAAAGGCGTTCTGATTTTGAAGGATTTAGAGGAAGCAAAACAGGAACTTGAGAATATGCTTGCCCACAGCAAATTTGGAAAAGCAAGTTCCAAAGTTGTAATTGAGGAATTTTTGGATGGAATTGAGTTAAGTGTCTTTGTACTTACAGATGGCAAAAACTACAAAATTCTTCCCACGGCGAAAGATTACAAGCGCATAGGCGAAGGCGATACTGGTTTGAATACGGGCGGAATGGGTGCTATTTCCCCGGTTCCTTTTGCAGATGAGGTTTTGATGAAAAAAATTGAAGACCACATAGTGAAACCAACGGTGAATGGTCTTTCCGAAGAAAAAATAGATTACAAAGGGTTTGTTTTTATTGGGCTTATAAAAGTGAATAATGAGCCGTACGTAATAGAATACAACGTGCGCATGGGCGATCCAGAAACGGAAGTAGTGCTTCCACGTATAAAAACCGATTTGGTAGATTTATTTGAAGCGACATACCATCAAACCTTGAACAACATCAATATTGAAATTGA
>JAGQYZ010000432.1:0-733 GCA_020435865.1 Aequorivita sp.
ACATAGGTATTGAAATGCCAGATATACGGAAAGTTGAATATGCCTTGATCGGCCACCCGAAAGTGAAAATCGCCAAAGTTAAATTCAATGGAGGCAATAAGCGCAATAAAGGTTATGAGCACAAAGTAAATGATGGAAATAACCTTAGCCGAACGGTTATAGCGCAGTTTTTGAAGTTCTATATTTAAGAGTCGTAGCATTGCGGTTAGTTTTGTTTGGTAAGTTCAAGAAATTGTTCTTCAAGGCTTTCCTTGCGCTTCACAAGGTGACTAAGCGTAATGCCTTTTTCAAAAAGCAGTTTGTTCACCGCTGCAGCGTCCATGGGGGCGTTGAGGTAAGCAAGTAGAAAATCGCCTTCGCGCTTTACGGTACCAAAGGCGGGATTTCCGTCCAACGCATGTTGAAGTGCTTCCATATTGTTGCTCTGCATGGTGAGGAAACCATGACTGGCGTTCATCCCGTCTACACTGCCGGAATAGAGACTTACACCTTTCCGAAGAATAACCACGTGGCTACACACTTTTTCTACTTCATCTAATAAATGTGAAGCTAGCAAAATAGTGGTTCCCTGTGAAGCTATCACTTTTATGATTTCCCGAATTTGATGGATACCCTGCGGGTCTAATCCATTGGTAGGTTCATCAAGTATTAATATTTCTGGATCGTTCAACAGGGCCGAAGCAATTGCCAAACGTTGTTTCATTCCCAAAGAAAAGGTGCTGAACTTACTGTC
>JAGQYZ010000432.1:805-2320 GCA_020435865.1 Aequorivita sp.
CACACCAGTTGCAGGTTTTGCACGGCGGTCATATAAGGGTAAAAGTTGGGGCGCTCAATAATGGCACCTACTTTTTTTAAAGCGTTGTGTGTATCGATGTTGCCATCAAACCATTTAAAGTCACCAGCAGTTTTGTTTACCACGTTCAGGACGATGCCCAGCGTAGTACTTTTTCCGCTACCGTTTGGGCCGAGGATGCCATAAACATTGCCTTTTTCAATTGAAAAGGAAAGATTGTCCACAGCGGTAAGCGAGCCAAATTTCTTGGTGAGATTGTTTATTGTGAGAATATTTTCCACAGGGTAGTTTTTGGAAGTTGATTGTTTGTTTGACGAATGGGTTAGCGATTTGTTACAATTTTAAGTGAGAAGTGAGAATTGAGAAGTGAGAAGAGTGATGAGAAAATTATTTAAATTGAATATTATATTACTTAAGTTGTTTTTTGTCTCGGTTCTTTGTTGTAAAACGTTTTTTATAATTCAGCTTTGTATAGGTTTTCCATATTTTTCAATGGTCTGCCTAATAATTTTTCTGCTTCTTTTTGTCCGTTATAAAATACAGTCGACGTTTTTTATTAGAAGTTGAATCAATGTATATTTTCATATTCAATTTCCCTCGTTTTTTTAGTTTCTCTCCTATAAAATCAATTGGTACACATCTAACAGTGTCATTTTTAGTTACAGCTCTCGCATAACAGTATGGATAAATTCTCTCAACTTTAATAGTTTTCGTAGTTTGTCCGCTTTTCAAGTTTTCAAAGTCAAATTGCTCATCAAAAATCCCAATAGTTAATGTTTTAAAATCCTCTTTGCTTTCGTTAGTGAAAGTCACTTCTACACCAGTTTTACAAGATGTCGTTATTGTGTAAATAATGATTAAAACTATGAGTTTGTAGTTCATCGATAGGGTTTTTTACACTACTGCCAAGATGTGGATAAATACTATGTAGTATTTATTCCCATTATATCATTAACACCAAATATACAAATTTACCCCCTCCAAACCCTAATTGCTCTTGGCTCTTCGTTCTTGGTTCTATTTTCAAAACTTCCAACTTCGTATTTCGCAATTCATACTTCGTATTTTATTACCTTTGCGCTTCATTTAAAAATAAAACAATGCAAGACGGTATTTACGCAAAAATAACGACAGAAAAAGGAGAAATTCTTATAAAACTNNNNACGCACGACAAAACCCCAGGAACAGTTGGAAACTTTGTGGCTTTGGCGGAAGGAAACTTGGAAAACTCTGCAAAACCACAAGGCACACCCTATTACGACGGTTTGAAATTTCACCGTGTAATCCCAGATTTTATGATTCAGGGCGGCGATCCAAAAGGAACTGGTTCTGGTGGACCGGGTTACGATTTTGAGGATGAATTCCATCAAGACCTTCGCCACGACACCCCGGGCGTACTTTCTATGGCAAACGCAGGCCCTGCTAGCAACGGCAGCCAGTTTTTTATCACCCACGTTGCAACACCTTGGTTGGATAACAAACACACCGTTTTTGGAA
>JAGQYZ010000001.1 GCA_020435865.1 Aequorivita sp.
GAAATTGACCGTTTCTTCTGAAGCCCGCCACAAAAAGTAATGTTGATAAAAAATATATAAAAAGGTGTTGTTTAACTAAGCAACACCTTTTTTTTATACCCTAATGCGCCGTAATTTTGCGGCAACGAAAAAGTAAAAGAAATGCCTAAAAATCCTTCAATTAAATCCGTTCTAATTATTGGCTCAGGGCCTATTGTTATTGGTCAAGCGTGCGAGTTTGATTATTCTGGTTCGCAATCCTTGCGTTCTTTGCGCGAAGATGGTATTGAGACTGTTTTGATAAATAGCAATCCTGCTACCATTATGACCGACCCATCAATGGCCGATCATATTTATCTGTTGCCACTTACCACAAAATCGATTGTGCAAATTTTAAAGGAGCACCCACAAATTGATGCGGTACTACCAACTATGGGCGGTCAAACTGCTTTGAATTTGTGTATTGAAGCAGATGAAAAAGGAATTTGGAAGGATTTCGGAGTAAAATTAATCGGGGTAGATATTGATGCCATAAACATAACCGAAGACCGTGAAAAGTTCCGCGAATTGATGGAAAAGATAGGCGTAGCAATGGCGCCGCAAGCCACAGCAAATTCTTATCTGCAAGGAAAAGAAATTGCTCAGGAATTTGGTTTTCCTTTGGTTATTAGAGCTTCCTATACCTTGGGAGGTGCAGGCGCTTCCATAGTTTATAAAGAAGAAGACTTTGATGAATTACTATCACACGGATTGGAAATTTCTCCAATCCACGAAGTAATGATAGACAAGGCGATGATGGGCTGGAAGGAATATGAGTTGGAATTGCTTCGCGATAATAATGATAATGTTGTAATTATCTGTACAATTGAAAATATGGACCCAATGGGAATCCATACTGGGGATTCCATAACTGTTGCTCCTGCAATGACGCTTAACGACCGTACATTTCAAAAAATGCGCGATATGGCAATCCATATGATGCGTAGCATTGGAGATTTTGCAGGTGGTTGTAACGTTCAGTTTGCAGTAAGCCCTGATGAAAATGAAGAAATCATTGCCATTGAAATAAATCCACGTGTTTCACGCTCTTCGGCCTTGGCTTCAAAAGCAACGGGGTATCCTATTGCAAAAATCGCTACTAAATTAGCCATTGGATATACTTTGGCTGAATTGAACAACCAAATCACAAAGTCAACTTCAGCTTTGTTTGAGCCGACTTTGGATTACGTAATCGTGAAAATACCACGTTGGAATTTTGACAAGTTTGAAGGCTCAGACAGAACTTTAGGGCTTCAAATGAAATCGGTTGGAGAAGTGATGGGAATTGGACGTTCCTTTCAGGAAGCACTTCACAAAGCCACACAATCACTTGAGATTAAACGAAACGGAATTGGCGCCGACGGAAAGAGTTACACAAACTATGAGCAAATACTCGACAAACTTAAAAATGCAAGTTGGGACCGTGTTTTCGTAATTTATGATGCAATCCAAATTGGAATTCCGCTGAGCAGAATACACGAAATCACAAAAATTGATATGTGGTTTCTTCGTCAATATGAAGATTTATTTCTTTTGGAAAAAGAAATTTCAAAATATACTTTAGAAACCCTTCCGAGGGAATTATTGCTGGAAGCAAAACAAAAAGGCTATGGTGACAGACAGATTGCACATATGCTGAAATGTTTGGAGAGTCAAGTATACAAAAAACGTGAAGAGATGAACATTCAGCGCGTTTATAAATTGGTTGATACCTGCGCTGCGGAATTTAAAGCAGAAACTCCTTATTACTATTCTACTTTTGAAAATGAAATGCAGTTGGATGGCGAAAAGCCTTATTCAGAAAACGACAGTATTGTTACAGAAAAGAAAAAAATAATTGTACTCGGTTCGGGTCCAAATAGAATAGGGCAGGGTATCGAATTTGATTATTGTTGCGTTCACGGTGTTTTGGCAGCTGCTGAATGTGGTTACGAAACCATAATGATTAACTGTAATCCCGAAACGGTTTCCACAGATTTTGACGTTGCGGACAAACTTTATTTTGAACCTGTTTTCTGGGAGCATATTTATGACATCATTCGCCATGAAAAGCCCGAAGGTGTAATTGTTCAGTTGGGTGGACAAACGGCTTTAAAGCTTGCCGAAAAGCTGGATAGATACGGTATTAAAATAATTGGAACAACTTATGAATCTTTAGATTTAGCCGAGGACCGCGGAAGTTTCTCAACACTTTTAAAAGAAAACAATATTCCTTATCCAGAATTTGGAACCGCTGAAACCACCGAAGAAGCTTTGGCTTTGGCAGACCAGCTTGATTTTCCACTTTTAATCCGTCCTTCTTACGTTTTGGGTGGACAGGGTATGAAAATCGTAATAAACAAAAAGGAACTTGAGGCTCATGTTGTTGATTTGCTTCGTAAAATTC
>JAGQYZ010000433.1 GCA_020435865.1 Aequorivita sp.
AAAACTGTTTTGTTTAATAGCTTTCTATTGTCTATTTAGGTACATTTTTTAATTTTCTTACTTGTAAGGCTTTTCGGTTTTGCCCCGTTTGGTATAGTGGGTTCTGGTCTCCACTTAGAATGTTTTAATTCGCATATGTCCAGAGTGTTTCCGCTACAGGTTTAAAATCAATCCTTAAATCTACTTTAGCTAGATTGTTTTTGTAGATGATGATTCCTTTGTTTTTAGGTTTTTGGTGGTTCAACATCAAGCTCACGTCACTTACTGGATAGGTTTCGCTGCTCAACAAATAATTTTTTCCATGCAATCTTGAAGTTGTTGAAGCTTTGAAAATAGCTTCGGCTACATCTTCCACATCCACAATAGCCATCGGTATATCTTCGTCATAAAACATTTGGATAAATGGGTTGGGAGCGATTTTATTTTTGAATAAAAACTGTATTCCAGTAGATGTAGAATCTTCACGATTACTCAATGATTTTCCCATAACCATTACCGGTGAAACCGAAGTGATTTCAAAAGGAAGCACGGGGTTTTCACTGATAAATTTTTCCACAATTTGGTTGGCAATAAATTTGGCCTGTGCATATGGATGGCTTTCGGGACTGGTAAATTTTAAGTCATTTTCATCTAATACTTCATTAATAGTTTTTGTGCCTGCGGGAAGCGGAAAGTTAGTGTTCCAAGCTGCCACGGAAGCGATAAAAACCACTTTTTCAATCAAAGGTGCTTGTTGTATTGCATCCAAAAAATTTTCAGTCCCTTTTATAGTTGGGTCAAAAAGATCTTTCTGTGGGTCTTCAACATCTAATTGAAAAGGCGTTCCACCGTGGACTACAATTTCACAATCACTAATGAAATCTTTCAGCATTTCTGAATCTTCTACCCTTAATGCACTAATGTTGAGGTTGTCAGAATTTTCAAGATTGAAAAGATGTTGGTACTTTTCACTTTTTTTGATGTCGGTAACAGATACTTTTACATTGTACCCTTCTTCCAAAAATTTCTTGGTAATATGGCTTCCTATAAAGCCTGAACCACCTATGATGCCTGCTGTTTTCATAATTTTGTGATTGGTAGGCCTAACAGGTTTCAAAAAACCTGTTAGGTCTAGGGATTATGATTATTAATTTTCTGAAGTTTTTTCTTCGGCTTTTTCAGTTTCTTCAGAAGCAATTTTGGCAGCTTCCTGCATTGCTTGTATATCCATCATAATTTTCGAAATGTCCCAATAGCCGAACTCTTTTACTATTTTACCATCTACAAATTGTGCGGTAATGTGTACGGGAATAGTGTAGGTTTTGTTATTGGAGGCAAGTGTGCCTTTCCATACGCCCCAAAAATTTACCCATGTTTGGCCCTTATCGGTCACTACCATTTCATATTCAGATTCCCCGTCCACATAATTCCAATCTGAAAAAAGTGCAGCATCCTCTTTGCTCCTTTCTACCTCTTCGGCTATGGTCTTACCTTCTTCCTCAATCACATTGTTCATTATTTTAGCGGTATCGGCATAGTGACTGGCCATAGCTTCCCAGTCTTGTTTTTCATAGGCATCAATTACTTTTTTGTAAGTGTCAATTTCTGGTGATTGTTGGGTGTAACGCTTTTCTGCTTTTTGGCAAGCGGCAAGTGAAAGAACTATTGCAAGTCCTAAAAAGAGTACTCTTTTCATAATTTTAAATAATTTAAATGGTTAGTTAGTTAAAAAAATGTTGTGGGGAGTGCATCTAAATAACTGAAAATCAAAGAAAATTGAAAACGGTTTAGGACGAACACGGTTTATTTGTGTCCGAAAAGGAAGATTTGTTTACCGAAGAGTAATTATATGGTTTGTAAACGTTTAAGAAGCTCTGTGCGCATGGCTTTACTCATTGGGATTGCTTTTTTTGAAATGACCACGTGCGTTCCCGCCACTTCATCTATTTGGGAAATATTGATAATATAGGACCGATGAATTCTAAGAAAATGGTTCTGTGGAAGTTTTTCATCGATGTCTTTCAAGGTCATTACTAAAAGATATTCCCTTCCTTGTGAAAAAATGCGACAATAGTTGCGGTCTGCTTCAATATAAAAAATGTCTTTGATGTCTATTTTCA
>JAGQYZ010000023.1 GCA_020435865.1 Aequorivita sp.
GTTTTCCAAATCATTTCCTTCAATTTTTTTAAAAATGTGGTTCATATTTTCGATGATTTTGTATTCAGCGTCAGGCTTTGCGTTTTTTAAGAATTCAGCTTCAGCCACCTGTACTTGAATATCTTTATCACCATTTACTATTAACACGGGAATTTGTAACTTTTCTATTTCCATCTTAGGGTTGTACTGCATCCATGTATAAATGAAAGGCTGAATATCTTTTCTGAATATGGAGGCCAAACCTGGACTATAATTGTATGCCACACCGTTGGCGCGAAGATCATCAAAGGAAGTGCGCGCATTGTCTACGAGTCCTGGTGCCTGCTTGGCGAGTTGATCTATAATAACATCATCAATTTCTTGTCCTGCTCCACCAATGGAAATAAATCCATCCGCGCCATTTTGGGCTGCAACCATACCAACCAAAGAACCTTGACTGTGACCTATTATATATATTTTTGGAAATCTTTTGTCTTTTTTGAAATAATCAAGGACGGCTATAGCATCATTGATAAAATCACCAAAGCGGATGTTTTTTTCATTTACCGTTCGTTGTTTCATTTGTTTTACAATCCGTTTGTCGTACCTAAATGTGGCGATGTCGTTATCATAAAGTCCTTCGGCTAGAAATTTTAAGGAATTGTTTACCATCATTTGTTGGTTTCCATTTCGGTCTGTAGGCCCGCTTCCGCCAATTATTATAGCTAAAGGTAATTTTCCAGTTGAATCGGGCACTAATAACGTACCATCAATCAATGTAGTAATGCTTAGGTCTTCAGAATTATATTTTTTGTTTTGGGCAGTGGTAATTATTCCGAAGAAAAAAAGAAAAATCAGAAGGGTGTTATTCATCTACTTATTTTTAAAACTAAAGTTTACAGTACATGCTTTAACAAAGAAAGGGGAAGTATATTGTTTTTACAATAACTTTCTATAGAAGCCAAAAATTGTTGCACACTATAATAAATGTACCCAAAAAAAATAAGAAATGCCTATTAACAAGTTGCAAACCCAGTGAGGATGAATAATTTTGGCATTTCATCTTGCGCTTTATCAAATTTTTTATTCAGATGAAATATAATTTGATTGATAATTTGGAAAGTTTTAATTCTATTTTGAAATTCAGGATACTATCTTTACCAATCCTGATATTAATTTATCTAAAATATAATTTTTATAAAGATGAAAAAGTTTGTAGTCGTTTTATTGGTTTTTTTCATATCAAATGGGCTTTTTGCTGCAGAAGATTGGGGGAAAACAGGACACCGGGTTGTTGGTGAAATTGCAGATAGTTATTTAAGCAAAAAAGCTGAAAAGCAAATCTCAAAATTGCTTAATGGCCATTCCCTTGCTTTTGTGGCGAACTTTGCTGATGATATTAAAAGTGATCAAAAGTTTGATTCTTTTAGTCCATGGCATTATGTAAATTTTCCTTTTGGTGAAAAATATGAAACCTATCCCAAAAGTGAAAAAGGTGATATAATCCAAGGAATAGATAAGTGCATTGCTGTGCTTACCAATGATGAAAGTCCTAAGGAAGACAAGGTTTTCTATCTGAAAATGCTAGTTCATTTTATGGGGGATCTGCATCAACCGTTACATATTGGCCTAGCCGATGATAGAGGAGGGAATAATTTTCAAGTCCGTTGGTTCAATGATGGTACCAATCTGCATTCCGTTTGGGATTACAAAATGATTGATTTTTATGAAATGTCTTATACTGAGCTAGCTACGAATACCGATGTACTTTCAAAAGAACAAGTAGAAGCCATAAAAAAAGGAACCATTTTAGATTGGATGTATGAAAGTCGCACGCTATGCGAAAATATATATGAGCATACTGAAATTGGCGAAAAATTAGGCTACAACTATATGTATGAATATATGGATACGCTGCGCTCCCAACTTCAAAAGGGAGGCATCCGCTTAGCGAAACTTTTAAATGAAATTTTCAGCTAATTATTTTACTTAATTTTTCCTTTAATTAAGTGTAAAGATACGCCCAATACATCAATCCAAATTGTAACGGAAGTCTAAGAATTAAAATCCATTTTGGTAGTTTCATTGCCGCTTTTACGTTCTGGAGCATATAAATATGAACTGGCAGAAAAACCACAAGCATTATAATTATACCCCAAGCAGCTTCACATTGAGTGTTTTTATTCATTATCATAAAACCCAAAATCATTTCTGCAATACCGCTCAACATAACCATTGCGCTATGGGTGGGAATGTATGGAGGCATAATTCGCTCGTATAGCTTTGGTTTTCGAAAATGGTTCATCCCAGCGATTACGAAAAGTACTCCTATTAGGTATTGATGCCAAGGTAGCATATCTATTTTTTTAAGATTTTAAAAGTAATCTTTTTGAAAGTTTTGTAAAGCTATAATTTATTAAAAATTGAAAGCCTCCCTGTTTTTAGCAGGAAGGCTTTCTTTTTAAATGAAAGTATTTATGAAAAAAATTACTCTTTAAT
>JAGQYZ010000434.1 GCA_020435865.1 Aequorivita sp.
TGGGAAATTATTTTTTAAACTTTGATTACCACAGCAAACTTATAATCTCATGAAAGTCACACCACTTGATATCCGTCAGAAGACATTTGAAAAGGTATTGCGAGGTTACGATAAGGATGAAGTTACCGCATTTCTACTGTCATTATCTCAGGAGTGGGAACGTGTGCAAGACGAAATCAAGGAGATGAGGATCAAATTGGAGGCCACTGAAAGGGAAGTAACAAAGCTCAGGGAAGTGGAAAGTTCTTTGTATAAAACGTTGAAAACAGCAGAGGATACGGGCGCCAATGTAATTGAACAAGCCAATAAAGCTGCGGAATTGCATTTGAAAGAAGTACAGTTGAAGGCGGAAGCGCTATTAAACGAAGCAAAGACAAAAGCGAAGGATACTATTGAACAATCTGAAGCTACTTCAAGGCAAATGTTGGAAGAAATGGAGGAGCGGTTGAAAACTCTGGTTCAAAATTATAAGAGTATTGAGTCTGAAAGAGGAAATTTATTAGGTGATTTAAAGCGACTGGCTGGTGAAACCATGGACAAAGTCGAACGATTGAAAACTGCAACAAGTAGTTTTGATCCAGATCAACATTTGAATTTGGCGAGGCGTGAAGCCAAACAAACCTTGAACCCTAATTCAAACCCAAATAATTCATCCAATACTATTTCCGCAAACAATTATACTGAAGAGGAATTGCAACCAAAGATAGAGCAGGTAACAGAGTCAAAGCCTCAAAAATCTTTCTTTGATGAAATACAATGATTTTGCAATTAGGATATGAAGTTAAAGGGCAAAGTCGTTCTTGAAGGTTTAGAGTTTCATGCTTATCATGGGATTTATCCAGAAGAGCGATCTTCGGGGAATAAATTTGAGGTAGATATCGCGGTTGATACAACCTTTGATGAATCAGCTTTTCATGATGATTTGTCTGGAACGATCAACTATGAGGAAATTTACTCAATCGTGAAAGGTGAAATGGAAACCCCTTCCAAACTTTTGGAACCAGTAGCTCATTCTATTGCTCAAAAGATTTTGGATTCCTTCAGCTCAGCCATTAAAGCAGAGGTTACTATTTCGAAATTTAATCCACCAATTGGCGGAGTGTGTAGAAAAGCGCAGGTGTCAGTAGGGCTTCAGCGAAACGGTAGTTCTTAATTAGGCGGGTCTACAAACATAAACCCACGTGCGTCAGCACCTTCATGAAAATCAACTTCTTTTCCTATGACATACATGGTGTGTTTTTTATCCACCACTATTTCGATGTCTTCGATTTTGTAAGATAGATCAGAATCTTTCTTTTTGTCGAAGCCGATCATCATAGCGGCCCCACCGCAGCCGCTGCCCCTTATTCCAATGCGTAAGCAATATTCATCAGGAATACTTTTCGTTTTCATTATTTTTCGAACTTCCTCTGCTGCTTTTTTTGTTAGTGTAACTGGAATAATGGTGTTCGGCATAATTGAGATGGTGCAATACTGATTTTTTAGGTAATTAACAGGTAACTTGGGCACTAAAATAGCTTAATTTTAAACATTCAATTGAGATAAATAATTCTATGGACGCATTGATTGAGTTTGGAAAGATATTAATACCAGCATCGGT
>JAGQYZ010000435.1 GCA_020435865.1 Aequorivita sp.
TAGAGTTTGTATTCAAAATAAAGACAAACCTCAGCGATTTTTGAAACGCCTTTTTCTTGAAGTGCTGCAATCTGAATGGAGGTAATTAAATTTTCTTTTGCGTCTGTTCTTAAATCACCGATGGGAAGTTGCGAACCCGTAAATATTACAGGTTTACCTAAATTTTCCAACATAAAGCTTAAGGCCGAAGCTGTGTAACTCATGGTATCGCTGCCATGAAGCACCACAAAACCATCGGCTTTTTCATAATTATCTTCAATGATAGTTGCAATATCAACCCAATATTCGGGATTCATATTAGAGCTGTCTATTGGTTTTTTGAAAGCAGTAGTAGTGATGTTGCAATCCAAAAGTTTAAGTTCTGGAATGTGATTGAGCAATTCATCAAAATTGAAATTGCGCAGCGCTCCTGTTTCAAAGTCCTTAATCATCCCGATTGTTCCACCAGTATATATAAGGAGTATGTTTGGTCTTTTTATCATATTAACTATACCTATTTAAATTCCAAAAACATCTTTTGAATTTTCAGTAGTAACCCGCGCTATCTCTTCTTCAGAAACTCCATAAATCTCCGAAAGTTTTTTGCAAACCAAGGCCAAATAGCTACTTTCATTGCGCTTGCCGCGATAAGGCACAGGAGCAAGATACGGCGAATCGGTTTCCAAAACGATGTGTTTCAGCGGAATTTGGTTCAAAAAAGTATCAATCTTTCCATTTTTAAAAGTAACTACTCCGCCAATGCCAAGTTTCATATTGTACGAAATCGCTCTTTCAGCCTGTTCAAAAGTTCCGGTGAAGCAGTGAAAGATTCCGAATAAATCGTCAGTTTTCTCGGTCTCCAAAACTTCAAAAATTTCATCAAAAGCATCCCGACAATGAATAACGATAGGCAGTTTGTGTTTTTTTGCCAATTGGATTTGCCTTTTGAAAGCTGTTTTCTGAATTTTTAAAGTAGATTTATCCCAATAAAGATCGATCCCAATTTCACCCATCGCATAAAAATTTCTTATTTTGAATTGTTTCTCAACATGCGCCAATTCTTCTTCAAAATTTTCCTTTACCGAGGTTGGGTGCAAGCCCATCATTAAAAACACATTTTCAGGATATTCTTTTTCCAAAGCATACATCGCTGCGGTGTAACCAGAATCAATAGCCGGAATGAAAAAGCGTTTTATACCAGCATCAAAAGCACGTTGCATCATCTGCGGACGGTCTTCGGCAAAGGCATCACTATATAAATGGGTATGGGTATCAGTCAACATAATTGCAAAGCTACTTATTTTGTTTGCTATCTTTACACAAAAAAATTGATGCAGTTACGCAAATTTCTTGAAGAACAAGGTTTTTATCGTGTTTCACTGAAAAGGCTCGCTACGGGCCATTATCTTTTTTCCGCAAAAATAAACAATGTATTGGGTGATTTTATTTTAGACACAGGCGCTTCAACAAGTTGCATTGGCTTTACAGATAGCGCTCATTTTTTGTTGGTAAGCGAAGAAAGCATTATTAAGGCTGCGGGCGCAGGCGCCATAAATATGGAAACCATGCTGTCACGAAAAAATGAATTTAGCATACATAATTGGCAAATAAAAAATATGGATTTTGTCCTTTTTGACCTTTCTCACGTAAACGAAGCATTGTTGCAAGTGAATGAAGGACCAGTACATGGCATCATTGGTGCAGATTTTTTAAAGCAACATCGAGCGGTAATTGATTATGGAAGAAATTGCTTTTATATTAAATAGAATGATTTTTGTATATGGTTTGTTTACAATAATTTAATTACTTTTATCTTCTTCTCTAATAATTTATTTGTGCTAAAAAAAATAGTAATCCTTTTTTTCATTATTGTGCTTTCCCCAGTTTCGGGCTATTGCCAAGATATCTCTCATTATGAAAAAAAATTAGCTACAGCCAAAAACAAAACAGAAAGGCTTACCGCACTAGACAGTTTATTGTCCCGAACATTTTTTACAGATAGCAACGCATTCATAAAATATAGTATACAATATATAAACCTAGCACAGGAGATGGACAGTATAGAAGATGCTGCCAGAAAGGCAATGAATCTTCAGTATCCACTCACTAACTATGGCAACGACCCACTGAACGCAATAACCATTATTAACAGTGTGCTTGCACGCAAGTATAGAATAAAGGACAGTCTTTTGCTTGGTGGTCTTTATATTAAGAGAGGTAAGGCCAATACTAAAGTAGATCTTAAAAAAGCCATTGAAGATTATAACATGGCGCTTGAAAATTTTTCGAAAAACGACTCTCTTAACATTGCGGACACCTATCTTTTTAGAGGGCAAGCTTATTCAAATATGGGGAGGTTTGTTTTGGCGGGTGAAGATTTTACGCAAGCATACACTATGTATGAGAACAAAAAAGAATATGATTATATGGTTTATGCACAACAAGGCATAATAAGTATGTTCAGCATGAATGGTTTTTATGAAAAAGCTAAAGTAGAGCGCGATGCTCTAATTGACAAGATGAAAACCTTAGGGTTAAATAGATTTTTACCCAATGAATATTACAACCAAGCATTGGACTACAAAAAAATGGGTAAGCGCGATTTAGAATACAAATCATTACTTATAGCCGAAAAAAATTTCGATACAAGCCAATCAGACCAATCCATTTTTATTGGCATACATTCACGGTTAATAGAATATTATTGTGAGAATAACCAATTAATTGAAGCAAAAAAACATCTTGAGCTTCTAGAGAATATGGAGTATGATTTGACTGGAAATCCTTCTGCAGAATTAAATTTTTTAGGTGGAAAGGCGAAATACTTGCAGACCAAAGGAAACTATGAAGAAGCAATAGAACTTGCACAAAAAAAACTTGATATAGCCAAAAACTTAGGACTAGAAGATGAAATTATGAGTTCCTACGCTTTTCTATCTGAGCTCTATTTTGACATTGAAGATTATAAAAAAAGTGTTGAGAACAACAAAGCCTCTAATGCAATCAAAGATTCCATCTACAACCGCAGTACTGCAAATGCACTTGCCTATTATCAAACTCTTTACGAAACAGAAAAAA
>JAGQYZ010000024.1 GCA_020435865.1 Aequorivita sp.
ATATACGTTAACGCGATTACACCCCTTTTGTGCTTCGGGATATCTACACCTGCGATTCTTGCCATAACTTATCCTTGTCTTTGTTTGAACTTTGGGTTCTTTTTGTTAATTACATATAATCTGCCTTTTCTGCGAACTATCTTGCAGTCGGCACTTCTTTTCTTTACGGATGCTCTAACTTTCATTGTATTAGTATCTATACGTTATTCTTGCCTTACTTAAATCGTAAGGGCTCATTTCTAATTTTACTTTATCGCCAGGCAGCAATTTAATGTAATGCATACGCATCTTGCCCGAGATGTGTGCGGTTACAATATGACCATTTTCCAATTCCACACGGAACATTGCGTTTGATAGTGCTTCCACTATACTTCCATCTTGTTCTATTGCGCTTTGTTTTGCCATAATTATGCTACTGCCTTTCTATTTTTACCGCTTTTCATCAAGCCATCATAGTGACGGTTCAATAAATACGAGTTTACTTGCTGCATTGTATCGATAGCCACACCCACCATAATCAAAAGAGATGTACCTCCATAAAATAATGCCCACCCTTGTTGTATGCCCAACAATTTAACCACGAATGCTGGAAAGATAGCAATCAAAGCCAAAAAGACTGAACCTGGAAGGGTAATTTGAGACATAATTTTATCTAAATATTCTCCTGTTTGGCTTCCTGGTTTAATACCTGGAATAAAACCACCACTACGTTTAAGGTCATCAGCCATTTTGTTGGTTGGAACCGTAATAGCAGTATAGAAATAGGTAAATATGATAATCAATAAAGCGAAAACCAAATTGTACCACAAACCAAATATATCACTGAAAGCTGCACGAATCCCTTGAGCCGTATCACTTTCAGAAAGACTTGCAACTGCCGATGGTACAAACATAATTGCCTGAGCAAAGATGATTGGCATAACTCCAGAAGCATTCAACTTTAATGGAATGAACTGGCGTGCTCCGAAAATATTCTTTTCATAACCACCACTTGCAGTTCTTCTTGCATATTGAACAGGTATCTTTCGAACTGCCATTACCAACATAATGGAAAGCAGGATAATTACGAACCAAATAACCAATTCAATAAGTATCATAATCAAACCACCGTTTGATTCTACTACTCTTGAAACAAATTCCTGTGCAAATGATTTTGGTAAACGTGCAATAATACCTACCATAATTAGTATAGAGATACCGTTTCCAATCCCTTTGTCGGTGATTTTTTCTCCCAACCACATTGCGAATATTGTTCCTGTTACAAGTATAATTACTGAAGAAACATAGAACATTACACTCTGACCCATTACAAAAGCTTCAGCTGGAACTCCCATTGCTGGAAGGCCTGCAAGATAACTTGGTGCTTGCACCAAACAGATACCGATAGTTAACCAACGTGTAATCTGGTTGATTTTCTTACGGCCACTTTCGCCTTCTTTCTGTAATTTCTGAAGGTATGGCACTGCGATCTGCATCAACTGTACAACAATGGAAGCAGAAATATATGGCATAATACCCAATGCAAAAACAGAAGCATTGGCAAAAGCCCCTCCTGTAAATGCGTTTAGCAATCCACCAATACCACCAGCATTGAATTTACCTGCAAAAGATGCTAACATATCTGCATCAATCCCTGGGAGTACTACCTGCGCACCAAAACGGTACACCAATAAAAGTCCAAGAGTTAACAAGATGCGATTACGCAGCTCTTCTATTTTCCAAACATTTTTTAAGGTTTCGATAAATTTCATCCTTATCTCTTGTTACAATGTTACTACTTCACCTCCGGCAGCTTCAATAGCTTCCTTTGCCGAGGCAGTGAACTTGTGTGCAGATACCTTTAATTTTGCTTTTATTTCGCCTCTTCCTAAAATCTTCACCATTTCGCTTTTTCCAGCAAGACCCAAACCAACTAAGGTTTCAAAGTCAACAGTATCCTTTATTTTCTTGTCGTCAACCAATTGTTGCAAAGTATCAATATTGATTCCTTTGTATTCTTTACGGTTGATGTTTGTGAATCCAAACTTAGGAACACGACGTTGTAGGGGCATTTGTCCACCTTCAAATCCAATTTTCTTGGAATAACCTGAACGTGATTTTGCTCCTTTGTGTCCGCGGGTGGCAGTACCACCTTTACCGGAACCTTGTCCGCGACCTACTCGCTTGCCTTGATTTTTTACCGACCCTGGAGCCGGTTGTAAGTTACTTAAATCCATTATCGTGTTTCTTATTTGGTTTCAACAGAAACCAAGTGATTAACTTTATTGATCATACCAAGAATGTTTGGCGTATCTTCATGCTCAACCGTTTGGTTCATCTTGTGAAGACCCAACGATTCCATGATTCTCTTTTGGTTTTTGGGGCGCTTTATAACGCTCTTTACCTTTGTTACTTTAATTTTTGCCATCGCTCTGATATTTATCCTTTGAATACTTTTTCAAGTGAAATTCCTCGTTGGTTTGCTACAGTTTGTGCACTTCGCATTTGCAATAGCGCATCAAAAGTTGCTTTTACCACATTGTGCGGATTGGAAGACCCTTGTGATTTTGACAATACATCGTGAACTCCTACTGCTTCCAATACGGCACGTACGGCACCACCTGCAATAACTCCGGTACCAGGCGCTGCTGGAATTAGGTTAACACGGGCTCCGCCGTATTTTCCTTTTTGTTCGTGTGGAAGGGTTACTTTGTTAAGTGGGATGCGAACTAAGTTTTTCTTGGCATCCTCAATAGCTTTCGCAATTGCGCTAGCTACATCTTTAGATTTTCCAAGACCTTGTCCAACCACACCTTTTTCGTCACCAACAACTACAATAGCTGAAAATCCGAAGGCACGACCACCTTTGGTCACCTTGGTTACACGTTGTACACCTACCAAACGGTCTTTCAATTCAAGACCTCCTGGTTTTACTAATTCTACGTTTTTATAATCTTGATACATA
>JAGQYZ010000436.1 GCA_020435865.1 Aequorivita sp.
AGTGATTTCAACCCGTATCCGCTCTCTCGGTATGGGATAAGCCATTTAAAAGACACACTCTGGAATAATATTCACTATGAAGACTTAAGTGCTGCGGTGGGCGGTGAACCTACAGATTTGGTAAAAGTTACCATAAATCCTGAAAATCAAAACGAGGTCTTTATGAGTTCTTTTGAAAAGGGACTTTTAAAAATTGTGGAAGACACACCAACAATTCTTTATAACGAAACCAACAGCGGGCTGGACAAAGCAATAATAAACGGTATTGATGCCGGGATAAGACTCTATGGGTCACAATTTGACAGCCAAGGAAATCTGTGGTTTGTACAGAGCAAAATTGACGAAGGGCTTATAAAATTAACCCCGGGCGGACAGTTTCAAAAAGTTGATATTTCAAATATAATAGACCCAATAAGTGAGTTGGCACTAAACAAATTGGCCATTAGCCGTGATGGCAGTGTCTTTTTCGGAACATATAGCAACGGCCTTTTAGGTTACAACCCCAGAACAGATTCTTTCAATAGGGTGGGAAAAGGAGCGGGAGCTGGAAATCTACCATCTACCGTGGTTAGGGCACTGGCTTTTGACGCCCAAAACAGACTTTGGATTGGAACCCTTCGCGGACTTCGGGTGCTTTATAGTCCTGGTAGTTTTTTTGACCAAGGGCAAACCCCAGAATCGCAAGCAATAATTATTCTTGAAAATGGTGTGGCACAAGAACTTCTGTATGAACAATCCATTACGGATATTGAAGTGGATGGTTCTAACAACAAATGGATAGCAACGGCTACTTCAGGCGTGTTTTATTTGTCACAGGATGGGCAGGAAACCTTGCTGCGTTTCACAAAAGATAACTCGCCTTTACCTACCAACAACGTGCAGGATATAGCGATTGATCCTTTTACGGGCGTTGTTTATTTTGCAACCACACAAGGCCTTGTGGCATACAAAGGAAGTGCCACCGCGCCGAGTGACAATCTGGATAATGTACATGCATTTCCCAATCCAGTTAGGCCTGGATTTTATGGAAATGTAACCATTGATGGGCTTATGGCTCGGTCAAACGTAAAAATAACCGACATTAACGGAAGTCTTGTTTTTGAAGAAACTTCAGAAGGAGGAAGCGTTTTGTGGGATACTACAGCTTTCGGAAAATATAAAGTCCGTTCTGGGGTATATTTGGTGCTTGTAACTTCAGATGATAACCTGCTAACCAAAGTTGCCAAAATAATGATTATTCGTTGATGGTTGTTGCTACCAAAGCCCTTGTTTTTTCAGCCCTAAAATATTCCGAAGCAGACCTTATTGTTAGTTGCTACACTGAAGCTGCGGGAATAAAAAGCTATTTGCTGCGCAACATTCTAAAATCTAAACGCGGCAAGTTGAAAGCATCCTATTTTCAGCCACTAACCCAATTGGAACTTATAGCAGACCACAAAAACAAGGGTACACTGGAATATATTAAGGAAGCAAAAGTTTTTTATCCCTATCAAACACTGCATACCGATATTGTGAAATCTGGTTTGGTTATGTTTTTGTCTGAAATGCTTAAAAACGGCATTCGCGAAGAAGAAACCAATGCAGCACTTTATAGTTTTTTGGAACATTCCTTTCAGTGGCTTGACCAAAGTGACGAAGTTGCCAATTTCCACATTTACTTTTTGTTGCAATTAAGCATGCATTTGGGCTTTTATCCAGATGCTTCAAATATTGATGAGGCCTATTTCAATATTATGGAAGGCAATTTCCAAGCTGTAGGCACAAGCAATTATTGTTTGAAAGGCCCACAAATAGAAAACTTTAAAAAATTCTTCGGAATAGACATGAAAACCTTAAACACTGTAAAACTCTCAAAAACAGCGCGTCATAACCTATTGGAACTTATCTTGGCGTATTACAGTTTTCATGTGCAAGGCTTTCAAAAACCGAAATCACTCGCAGTACTCAACCAACTTTTTTCTTAATAACATCAAGATTCAAGAGATGAGAGACTTTATGAAATGGTTTCTAATAGCAATGGTTTGGTTTCATTTTCAAAAAGCGGATAATACTCCATAACGTTTTGTATTCCGTCAAGCGCACATAAAAATGCAACCGCGGCACAAAGGCCATTAAAGAGGGTTTCTTTGGAAGTTGGGTTTTTTGGTTTTGCATTTTTGTAGTTCAAGGGAAGTTTATAGCCACAGCCCTTTAAAAATTCAGCTTCAATTTTTAGGAGTTCTGAGGGCGTATATCCGTGAAATCTACGCCCCAAATTTTCATGAACCAGCCCAACATAGTTTAATTGTAACGAACCGTGATCATCGCTGAGGTGCTTCCAGCTATCAGTATTGTTACAAATATTGCCTACTGCGCAATGCTTGCAACATTCGGGGTTTAGAGTGTTGTTGTGGAAAGCGGTGTAGAGTTTTTCCAGTGCGGTGTCCAATCTGTTTGTGGTTTTCATGGGGAACTATTTTTTACACTGATGAAATTAATAAATATGAAGAAGAACCCATATTGTTTTGTGTTTTTTTATTGAAGAACGAAAAAAAAGACAGTATTATAGCAAAATCTGGATGATCTATCACTGTGGCACAAGAGGCCTACTTTTCGTCAAAATGGCCATATTATATGACCAAAAGACCCTTATGTTAGTGTGAAAACGAACATATAATATGACTTAAAAAGCTAAAAAATGATCATAGCTCACTACCCAAATGCCCCAGCCTTTACAACCAACGCCCCAGACCCCACCCCGCCTTTGCAGGGGCGCATAACCCAACGTGAAGAATAAGACAAGATAGAGGCTAGCGTTGCTGAAAGGGGTGGTCGGGACGGGGTAACGGGTTTTTAGCTATATTTGGAGTAGCACAATAGCACCCTATATGTGGGAATAAACACGAGTATCGTTTTTATACGCATGTTGCCAGTAATTTGAGAAACGCTCGTTCTGAAGTTGTAAAATATGAAAAAACAAGAAACCTAATTATGGAAAATCACTTTGACCTTTCTGATTCCGATTTCGAAAAAAAATTCATTAGTTGTGAATTAAATCCATCGAACTTTACTCACGAAGCTCACTTGAGATTAGCATGGATTAACATCAACAAATACGGAATTAAACAGGCTGAAAAAAATATCCAAAATCAATTACAAAAGTTTGTGGAATTTGCCGGAGCAAAAGACAAATACAATATGACTTTGACTTTGGCTGCCATTAAAGCAGTCTATCATTTTATGCTCAAATCGAATTCGGACAATTTTAAAAACTTTATAACCGAATTCCCACGACTGAAATATAATTTCAAAGAGTTAATGAATTGTCATTATGGATTTGATATTTATAACTCTGAAAAAGCCAAAACGGAATTTTTAGAACCTGATTTGATTCCTTTTGGGTAAAACGGAATAAAAAACTACTGGCAACACGGGCTATAGTTCATTGCTAGTTCTAGTCTATTTACGAAAATCCTACGGATTTTTGCTGCGCACAGTTCGCACTGCGTGCTCGTGTCACGCAACGAAATCGAAGATTCAGCGAAGCTAAACCATAGCCAAACTGTATGCTATTAGAAAAGACATTTATTTAAAAATTAATTAATATACATTATGGCAACATTGATAGCTGGAGCAAGTGGAGCAACAGGAAAACATTTAGTGGAGCAATTGCTAAAAGAGGGGCAAAAAGTTAAGGTGATTGTCCGCTCTCCTGAAAAATTGCCTGAATCCTGGAAAAACAATGAGCAACTGTCCATCATCCAAGCCAGTGTGTCAGATATATCCATAAATGAAATGGCAGAATACATCCGCGGTTGCCATGCGGTCGCTTCTTGTTTAGGTCATACTATGAATTTCAAAGGGATATATGGAAAACCTCGAAGATTAGTTACAGATACTGTCGGCCTCCTTTGTAATGCAATTATAAAAAATGCTGCCGATAAGCCAGTGAAACTTGTTTTAATGAATACTTCTGGTAACCGTAATAGGGACTTAAATGAGCCCATTTCCATTGGTCAAAGATTCGTAATAGCATTACTACGATTATTATTACCTCCACACGTAGATAATGAAAA
>JAGQYZ010000437.1 GCA_020435865.1 Aequorivita sp.
TTGTTAAAACACGCTTCCAATGTCTATGGCTGTGCTGAGCATATTGTGGAGGTTTTTAAAAAAGCAGGTTTTCCTGATGGAGTTTTTCAGAACTTGATAGTTCATCATGACAAAATTGAAGAAATCATTATCCACGATACTATAAAAGCTGTAACACTTACGGGCAGTGAAAAGGCAGGTTCATCAGTAGCGGAATTGGCAGGTAAAGTTTTAAAGAAAAGCCTTTTAGAGCTAGGCGGAAGCAATGCTTTTATAGTTTGGGATGATGCTGATATTGATAAAACAGTGGCAACAGCTCTTACTGCCAGAATGCTTAATTGCGGGCAAAGTTGTATTGCTGCAAAGCGATTTATTTTAATGGAAAGCATTTATGATGAATTTGTTTCAAAATTCACAGCTGGTGTAAAAAATCTTAAATTCGGCGACCCAATGGAGAAAGATACCAAAATTGGACCTTTGGCCCGAAAAGACTTAGCAGACCAACTTCAAGAACAAGTCAAAAAATCCATTGCAATGGGCGCAGAACTTTTGTTGGGTGGAAAACAGTGCGAAGCTTATCATGAACCCACCATTTTGGGCAATGTAAAACCAGGAATGCCTGCTTTTGAAGAAGAAACCTTTGGTCCTTTGGCAGCAATGATAAAAGTAAAAACCATTGCAGAAGCATTCATGCTTTCAGAACAATCCAAATATGGGCTTGGAGTTACCGTTTGTACTAAGAACATTGAAAAAGCAATTGAATGTGCCAATGAAGTGAGTGATGGTTCCTACTTTATAAATGAATTGGTAAAAAGTGATCCAAGACTACCTTTTGGTGGTGAAAAAGCTTCAGGTTATGGCCGTGAACTGGCAAAAGATGGCATTATGGAATTTATAAATAGAAAAACTGTATATGTTAAAAATTGAATTAGAAATATTAACAAAGAAAGCTTGGCGTGTTTTAAAAACACAAAAGAATACAAACTAACAATAATTACAAGAACTTTTCATTTAAGTTATCCTTTATCTTTCTCGGATTCATCGGATTCATAAGTATTATACATCAGTCCCATATCTGACAAATAATTTTTTGGATTAGCTGTTCCCCGGTGGCACAATACGCAGTTTGCCACATACACTTGCTTCGGCTTTGGATCGGGAAAATGAGGCTTAAAATATGTTTCGTTAATCTCATCGGTCATTTTTATCATACCGCGCGCAATTTTCTTCTCAATTTTAGTATCACTTGCAAAATCCAATTTTTTTGGATCAAGCTGGTTGGGCATATGACAGTAATTGCACTTTACCCCAAGGGAAGCAGCATAGTTTTTCATAAGGTGTATAAGACTGTCCTTTGAAATATCTTTGGGAAGAACTTGGAGGTTTTCCCATGGCGGCTGTGATACGTAGCCTTCATCAATGCTAGAATCAGTCTTGAAAGCATAAAGGACCAATACCATTATCAAAATTCCAAAACCAGATAGAACTGCGAGTATTTTTTTCTTACTTTTCATAGTATGCGTGAATTAAAAAGTTGGGTATTAAGATAAGA
>JAGQYZ010000438.1 GCA_020435865.1 Aequorivita sp.
ACAAATCATTCGCTCGTTTTTTAATGTTTGCAATTCCATTTCCGAATTTGGCATGAGCGCTATCAAAGCCCTTTCCGTTGTCGGTTATTTCCACGTTGAAGAAAGCGATACCCCGCTGTTCTGTGGGCATTTCCTCGCCAAAGGAAGAAATTTTGGAAATATCAACGGTGATTAAGGTTGCTTCGGAATATTTTAGGGCATTGTTTACGGCCTCCTGTATAATCCTGTAAATATTCATTCCCTGTACGGAAGTAAAGCGGGCTTCCCCACCAAAATCCTTTTCCACTTTAAATTGGAAATCCACATTGCTTGCCACTTTGGCCTTCTCAATAAAATTTGAAATGCGTGCCTGTAAATCCTCAACTGAAATGTCTGTTTTATTCATCGCCCAAATGGTATCGCGAAGTTCATAGATGGTCTGTGAAGCAAACTCGCTAATTTTTCCCAATTTATCGGTAACCGTATTGGCTGCACCTTCCAAACCGAATTTTAAATTATCGATGGAAGAAATTATAAAGGTAAGCTGCGAGCCAATATTATCGTGCAGATCGCGCGAAATGCGAAGCCGCTGTTCCTGCAATTGATTTTGGGTTTCAATTTTTGCAAGAGCCGTTTTCAGTTGGCTTTCCTTTTGCAATTGATCGTTTTTAAGTTTTTGCTGTCTATATACCAAAAAGCCCAAAACCCCTAAAAAAATAACCAATGCGGCCATTCCAAATATAAATATGTTTTTCTGCTCAAGTTCCAACTCACTTTCTGCGAGATTTGCCCGGGTCTCGGCCAGTTTTTTTTCCTTTTCGGCTAGGTTGTATTTTGTTTCCAGATTTGCAATGGCTTGGGCATTCTCGGTAGAAAAAATTTTTTCCTTGGCATCTATTGCCTTTTGAAGATATGCGGCACCAAGTTCTGGCCTGTTTTGTCTAAAATAGGTTTCCGAAGCATTTTGGAAAAACAGCACTGCCGCATTTTTTAAATCGGGAAATTCCTTCAAAAAATCATTCCCTTTTTCTACGTATTGCAGCGCCAAAGTAGGGCGATTGGTATGGTTATAGGCTTTTATGATATTAGAAATGGGACCTAGGCTAGAGCGCCTGTCAATATTGTTTTTATTCCTTCCTTCCAACAGTTCCTTTAACAGTGGGATGGCTTTTTCAGCTTGTTCCTGTTCTAGATATATGTCGCTCAATCCACTTAAGGCATCGTAGTATTTCCCGAGCTCGTTGGCAGCTTTTGCAGTATTGATGGCTTCAAGGAACTTGTTTTCTGCTTCTGGGTAATTGCCCAGAGCTCCCAAAACAACCCCAATGTTAGCAAGCGAGGTAGAGATTTCGCTTGGTTCTTTGTATTTCTTCCTTACGGCAAGTGATTGGTTGTGGTATTCCAAGGCTTTTTCATATTGCCCCATTTCTTGGTAAATAAGGCCAATATTGTTGAAGTAAACTCCATTTTTGGAATCATTGGTGTTTGTCTTGTTCATTTCCAGCGCCTGAAAAAAATAATCGAGTGCTTGCTGGTAATTTCCCTTGTTCCAGTGAAACATCCCCAGATTATTGATTATCATGACCGTAATAATCTTGAAATTGTTTTTCTCGCTTATCTCCAGGGCCTTTTCAAAATAATATTTTGCGGAATCGGCTTTACCGGAAACATCGTAGTAAATACCATAGGTATTTACAAGTTCTGCCTCTGAAAAGGGAATGTTTTTATTTTTTGAAATCGCAATGCCCTTTTGCAAAAGGTTTTTTGCCCGCTCCGGGTCGTTGAAAATATAATGGAAGCTAACCTTATTGTAAATACGCAGTTTAATGGAATCGTTTGACGAATCGGCGAGCTGCATTAAGCTGTCAATCTGTTTGGGTCCCGATTGGGAAAAAAGATTGGAAGCGCATACAACTAATAAAAGAAAAACACAAAGATAATCTTTCATGGGTTGGTCATAGATATTCCTAAAATACAGAAAAAAAACAAACCCCATAGTTTAACATGGGGTTTAAGAACTGCAAACGTCCCTCAACTCGTTTGCGTTTTGAAAAATAATCTGGTTAGTAGATTACTTTAAATTTCTTAAACAAAGATGCTGTTCCTAAAAAACAAAATCAATAAGGCAGTTGCCTTATTTCCGAAAGCCCATTGTCCATAAAACTTTAGGAAAGAATTAAACTTCTCACCTTTAAAAAAACCGGAGGAAAAACTTGCGTTCTGCCCCCGGCCCACGTAAAAACCTCAACATAGAGATTTTCTTTAAATATTTATTACTGATTGGTCACTTCAATATTGAACTGGCCGTCGGTTACTGAAACACTCTCACTAGTGTTATTCAAATTATAACCAGTAAAATTAAACGTACCCTTAATTGTATTTCCGTCGTAACTAGAAATGTTTAGCGTACCATTGTTTCCTTGTCCAGTTCCAACAGTTGAATAAACAACTACTGTATTAGGATCTGGGTTACTTGGATCTGGTAAAAAACTATATGTGCCAATATTAACAAAATTCAAATCATAGCTACCTTCGCCATCAAAACTCGTGAGAATAATTTGTAGGTTTTCAGACTGTTCTGTTCCACCACTAATGGCAATCGCTTGTCCTACACCAGAATTGGTCACCCTAGCCACTACTGTTCCTTGCATTCCTGAAAAGTTGTTTCCATCAACTTTTGCAGTAAATGTTCCAGTACCGCCTTGTGGGTCATCGCCTCCATCGTCATCTTTTTTACAAGAAGTTAAACTTACGGCAACTACTGCCATTAATACTAAAATAGATTTTTTAAATGTTTTCATACTATTCGGGTTTAGTGTTCCGCTCTTGGCGAATACGTGATTAATGTTGAAGCAAAATTGGGGCATAAGTGAAGAGTTCACAATAGGGCAATTGACGTATTCTGATTTACGATTTACGATTTCTAAAAACGGATATGTGGAAATTGTTGCTGAAGCGCAGAAATTTTCTGATGAAGTTTTTCTGAAAACTTAAGATGTTCCTCGCTTTCTGGATTGAAAGGTTTGTGAAGCAGACCATTCTGGACGCTCGCTATTTCTTTTTGAAGTGAATTTGTTTCCGGAGCAATCCAAACTTTGGAAAATTTCTGCCAAATAATTTCAATGGTAGTTTTGTTAGGGTGAAGCATATCTTCCGCATAAAAACGGTAA
>JAGQYZ010000439.1 GCA_020435865.1 Aequorivita sp.
ATAATCGCTATTATTGATACTGTTGTTAAAATCCAATATTTGCGCATTTGTAACTCTTTTTAATTACA
Source organism: Aequorivita sp. (assembly GCA_020435865.1). GTDB lineage: Bacteria > Bacteroidota > Bacteroidia > Flavobacteriales > Flavobacteriaceae > Aequorivita. Next base: position 69 of record JAGQYZ010000439.1, read on the forward strand.
ATCATTTACATAACGAATTTGGTCTTCGCCCAAAATAAAGTCTACTTTTGTTTCATTTGGGTTTTCTTCAATTTCATGTAAAGTCCATTCATTGTTACAGTCAGGAAGGGTTGGAATATCAATAACCACAATTATATTATTTGCTGAGCCGCTGGCTGTCCAAGTTCCTGTATAGGTCCAAATAGAAAAAGTAGAAATCACCGTTCCATCTGGATAAAAATTAAACACATAGTTGTCATAATAATCTTCTTGATTGCCACTATCGTCTCTCCTTAGTCTATCTACTATCCAATCCTGGCAGCCAGTTAAATAAGACGTTAACTGAATGATCGTACATTCATTACAGTCATCATCGTTATAATTGTTATCATCATCTTCATCGCAGGTATCACGATATGAATTCATCACCACTTCCAACTCATTGAGATTTTGAACATTTGTAATAGTTCCATCTGAAAGTGAAACCGTTACGGGAAAATCTATGGTAACTATATCATATTGTTCAATTTCATTTATAAAGACATAAAAGCTTTCATCGCCATTAAAGGTTACGGTTTCAATCATTTCGTTATTGGAATTGAATATTGAGGCTGTAATTGGATATTGGAAATCAACACATTCTATATCGTCATCGGGAATGTTTTCTCCGTTGCAATTGCTTGAAAAATTGGAAAGTTCAGCATAATTGCCAATATTTACCTGAGAGTAATCTTCCAAAATAATAGTGATAGGGAAAGTTATTTCAATTACATCTTCATCATCATCAAACTCATCAAATACATCTTCAATGGTTTCATAATTAGCTTCATTATTTACTTCAATTTCTATATTGTTTGCCAAAACAGTGACAGGCAATTTAACTTTGAAACAATTGGCTTTATCAATAATATTATCCACCGATCCATCATTGCTAATTGTTTGTTTTATTAAATTGAAAACAGTTGAATTTACTACCAATGTTTCTTCTTCAGGCGGCTCAATAAGTTGTGTTTCCTCTTTTCTGCAAGAAGAAAATAGCAATAAAAATGATAGTGTAAGGAATGCAATTTTTAGAGTTGTTATTTTCATAAAATGCTGAATAAAAATGTATTCTTTATAGATAGAACAACTCAATTCAAAAAAATCCTGAAAAAAATTGAAAGAATATTTATATAACTTAGCCGAAGTAAAAACCAGATTTTGCCAAAAAAACGCGACAACAACATTTGTGAAGAAATTACTTTTGAGCGTATTTATAATAAATACGCAAAGGACCTTCGTGATTTTCTTTACTATAAATTCGGTGAACAATTTAATCCAAGCGATAAGGCTCAAGATGCATTTATGAAACTTTGGGACAACTGCGGCAAAATTCCAATTGACAAGGCAAAATCCTATCTTTTTACAGTAGCAAACAATATGATGCTTAACGAGATTAAGCACCAAAAAGTGGTTTTAAAACACCAAAAAATAAAACTCGAAAACTATACCAATGAAAGTCCGGAATTTATTTTGGAAAAGGAGCAATTTCTAGAACGTTATCAAAAAGTATTGGAAAAACTCAGCGAGGAACAGCGTGTCGCTTTTCTGTTGAACAAAGCCGAAGGGAAAAAACACAGTGAAATAGCAGAAATGTTAGGGGTAACCCAAAAAGTTGTGGAATACAGAATATATACCGCCTTTAACTTTTTGAAAAGCGAGCTTGAAGGTTTTAAAATAAAATAATCAGGAGATATACTACCGAAGTTGTTATATACTAAAGTAATTGATTTATGGAGAAAGAACTTTTAATAAAAAAATGGTTAAATAACGAATTGAACGACTCTGAAAAAGAAGCGTTCGAGAAGCTTGATGATTTTGAAATAAATCAGGCTATTATTGAAAATGCTGGATATTTTAAAGTGTCAAATTTTTCTGAAATTGATAATTTTGAAACATTCAAAAAAAGATACAATTCC
>JAGQYZ010000440.1 GCA_020435865.1 Aequorivita sp.
TTAGCTCCCATAATTCTTTGACCCAGTAAGTTATAAATTAATACATTTTCTATAGGGGCATTTGCAGTTAATGTCAATTGATTTTTTACGGGATTTGGATAGTAACTGAAATTACTAAAGTTTTCAGTTGAAATATATAGTTCCATTGTACTAAAAGATTCGGGGCCCACAAAATCACTTTGGGTATCTAAATCACACACAGCACGAACGTATAGATCGTAATTGGTGTTGGCATCTAAATTACTTAAGGTTTCCCCAAGAAGACCATCATTGTCAATAACACTCACTCCTGAGGTATCAGGATCAAATCCTGAAGGCCCGTATTTAATTTCCCATTCAGTCTCGTTACCACCAGCTATCCAGCCTACTTCAGCTGAATTTGCGGTAATATTAGATACTGCGATATCCGTTGGCGCAGGACAAGCTATGCCATCATCATGTACTTCAATGCAGAAGTCACCTTCCTCACCAGCGTTTCCATTGATTTGAACATAATATGTTTCACCGGCAGTAAGCTCTGTTAATACAACTGCAGACAACAACTCGTTGTTGCCTAAATCCACATCATCGTTACATCCAATTTCATTGCCCATGGTATTTAAATCAGCACAATCTATAGGTGCTTGATACACCGCCATTTGTGAATCTATCAAATCACTGGGAGTAATATTTGTGGTTACTGTTACATTTCCACTATTAGGTGCTTCAAAAGTAAACCAGACTGTATTGGTAGGCACCTGGAGAAAGCAACTGCCCTCGGGTTCATCACGCTCAACTGTAGCTGCTATATTTGTATACGTGTTTCCTGTACAAACTTCATCTACTATTAAGCGTATTGCGTTGCAAAGATTGTCATTAACTGGAGGTGACATACGGGTTGTAAATGATGCTACATGGCTAAACTCACTCATATCATTCGAATTGCACAAGGCACGAACGTATACATCATAAGTGGTATCTGCGTTTAAATTTATAAGGGTTTCACCCAAAACACCGTCGTTATCAATAACAGAGGTTCCTCCAGCATTGGGGTCAAAACCTGGTTCCCCATACACAATTTCCCATTCATTTTCCCTGTCGCCAGCAGTCCAGTTTACATCTGCAGTGGTTACTGTAATATTTTCAAAAGTAATATCAGTTGGTGGTGGGCAGCTTACCCCATTATCCTGAACTTCAATACAAAAAGTGCCTTCCAAAGTTCCGTCATTAAAACTTACGAAGCCGTTAACCTGGATATAGTACGTGCTGCCTTCTGTTAAACCCGTTAAAGTAACAACAGATAAAAATCCTGTTCCGGTATTGCCGCCATCTTCATCGCAGCCCACTTCCATACCTAAGGTAGCCATATTACTACAATCTGAAGGAGTATCATAGACTGCAACTTCAGTATCTTCTAATGTTCCTCCCTCAAAATCTGTAGTAACCGTAACATTACCACTCGCGGGGGCTTCAAAACTGAACCAAACTGTTTGGTCTCCAGGTGCATCAAAACAAGAACCTTGTGGTTCATTATTTTCTAGGGTGGCACCTACGTTTGTAAAACTACTACCGCTACAGCCCGCATCTACTATTAAGCGGGTAGCATCACAAAGATTATCATTAACAGGGCGTGTTTTAAGTGTTAAAGGTCCAGAGAAGAAACTATTGCCATCACCACCACCGCATTGGGCTTGTACATACACATTATAAACATGAGCGGGGATAAGATTGGTTATGGAAACGTTAGGATTGTCCCTTACTTGAGCCGAATCTCCTTCAGTTTCAGGATCAAAGCCGGGTTCCCCATATTTTACTAACCAATCGGTTTCAGACCCTTCTGGCGTCCAGCTAATATCAGCTGTTGTATCCGTAGCGGCATCTATCTGTATGCCCGTTGGCTTTAAACAGGTTTGCGTTTCAGTAATTGAAATATCATCCAAGGTCATATAAAAAGGAAAAAAACCAGTGTTAACATGCCCTTTAATGCCAATATAGAATATACCTGAAGTAGCAGGTACGAAAGTCCCACTTACTTCCTGATAATCACCTTCAGTTATTTCAGTGGTGGGGACTATTTCATGGATCATATCTATAGCGCTATCAGTACTACCATAGCTTGCAGCAATATTTGCTCCTTCCGTATTGCTCTGTCTGGCATAAAAGGTAAGCGTATAGTTTGTACCAGCTTGAACTTCTATTGGATAAAACATCCAAGCTTCGCTACCATACGCTAAAAATATATCCCAATCGCCAGTGCGTGGGGCTCTATTGTGGTCTGTGATAGTATTGTTGGCTATCCAATATGAATTCATCACTAGTTCCTGAGTCCAACATCCGTCGAGATTGTTGTTGTGGGTATAGCCATTTTCAAATCCCTCAAAAAAGGGAATCGTTGCTGGTAAACATGGTGTAACAAGCCTCAATGGCCCCGCAAACTCGCTTTCTCCATTTCCATTACCACATACCGCTTTCACATAAATATCCTGAACAGTACCCTGTTCTAAATCGTTTATGGTAGTATTTGGAGTTCCCGTAACTGATATTAAGCTTCCTGCTGTTTCTGGATCAAAACCTTTTAATCCATATTTAACAATCCATTCAGATTCAGTATTACCAGCTGACCAGTTGATATCCAATGATGTTGCCGTCAAATTTTCATAATTTATATTTGAAGGCTTTGGGCAACTGGGTAAGGCTTCAACTGAAAATTCATCTACATAAAAGTGAAATGCTGAGCTAGCTGTAGCTACTATGGCAATATAAATTTGTTGTCTGTCATAAGCAGACAGGTTATATGTGTAATTTATATATTCACCCAAATCATCTACATCAGAAATTGTAGTTTCTGTGCCCAATAAAACTGTAAAATCGGAAGGGTCTGCACCTGTAGTCGATAATTTAACATCAAATGATTCTGGAAAGGCTAATCCTGATCCTCCGGCATAAAATGAAACCAAATCTGAAGCTCCTATGTTTACGGTAAATTGAGGTGAGATTAAATAGTCTTCATGGGCATTTGTCTCAAAATTTATCCGGGCTTCCCCGGGTCCACGGTAGGCATCTCCGGCATGATATTGCCAAGTTGTTCCTTGTCCATCATTATCAACAACTGTCCATTCACGTGGGATTTCCGTATCAAAACTTTCTAAAAATTGGGCAGTAGTCTGCCAGCTTGTTATGCTGAAAAGCATAACAAGCACTAAAACTGTATTTTTCATTTAAATTATTTTATAGAGGGTACGTTTACCTAATTCGCTTTTATGATTTTCTGAACTATTGTTAAACCATCTTCAAGTGTAAGATTCAAAAAATAAACCCCGGTAGTGTAATTTGAAATATTCAATGATACATTGGTTTTGTTAAGCTCTTTCATTTCTTGTATTAGTGCTCCACTTATTGTATATATCTTTACATTAGCAATAGCTTTAGACTTGCTTTTAATCGCTAGTACATCTTTTACTGGATTAGGATAGGCAGTAATGGTATTTTCAACTGTATCATTGTTAGCTATGCCCAAAAGGTTTGGATCCATAAAAATGTATGAAGATCCAGCACGATCAATTTCATTTCCTCCATTTTCATCATGATCTTCCCATGGGGCTCCTGCTATCAATTGGTTTTCATGCATAGCAACACTCCATCCATAAAAATCTTCCCCTACCGTATCGGCACCTTGTATTACCTGATGCTCTACCCATGTTCCTGAGCTCTCTCTTTTATAGAAGTAAACTTCTCCCGCTTCAAGACCAAAAATATGGGGGGCGCTTACAACAATATAATCTCTTTGAACATCTGTACTCCAACCATATTGAGTGCCTTCACTAGAAGGGTTACCGTTTAGTTTTTGTACTTCTATCCAGGTTCCTTGATTGTCCTTTTCAAATACATATGCCGCACCTTGTTCCAGGTTTGATCCATAAGCTCCAACTACCATTTGATCGCCTGATAGGCTTACTGAGGTGCCAAAGAAATCATCGTTGGCTGCATCTGATGCCATAAGGGTTTGCACATAGTCATACGTTCCACCACTATTTTTTAAATACACATAAACAGCGCCTTTGCGTCCATCTACTTCATTAGCTCCGATAGCCAAATAATCCCCAGATATTGAAACGCCTATTCCAAAGGTATCGGATGCTGGTGCTGTAGGACTTAGAATTTTTTGAACTTCTGACCAAGTACCGGCTTCTTTAGTAAATACATATACCGAACCTATCCATCCGTTTTCACCTGGAGCCCCTCCAACAATAGTATTGCCTTCGGCATCTATGGAGGTTGGATTCATACCCAATTTTGCATCATTGCTTAAATCAGAGGCAATCAATTTTGTGCTGAACTCCCAGTTATTATTTTGATAATCGTAAACATATAACGCTCCAGCTCTTTGTGTAGCTCCTACATCTGCTCTTCCCGCTGCTACCACTACATAATCATCTGAAAATTTTACGCCGCCGCCAAATTCTGCACCCTCATTAGGGTCAGTAGCTGCCAATCTTTGGGAATAACTCCACGTTCCTTGTGCATCTTTACTATATATGTAGGCAGCTCCAGAAGCTACTGTTTCTCTTGAAGCTCCTACGATTGCAAAATCTTCTGCGATAGCAACGGAAGTTCCATATTCGGCCCGGCCTTCCCTATTTGCACTTACAATTTTAGCTGCTTGGGCAAATTGAGCTTTTACGGTTGTACCCCCAAACAAGCAAGCAAGGATAAAAACGCATTTAGTAATGTTAATTTTTGTCATTGGATTAATTTTAGAATTAGTTATTTTTTAAATAGAATAAAAAAAGAAGATATAAAGATTACACAGCACCCCCTTTTCAATTCAATTGATATTATTTATTCGATAAAAATAGACACAAGCTAAATTTTTGACCAAAAAAGGAGGTGGACATTTTGTGACATGTGTTGTTTAAATGTGTGACAAGGACCTAAATAGCCGAAAGATATGCATGAAGCGGAAGACCTTCTGGGACATTCATTTTTTTTGAAATACGCTCTTTTCTTTTTCGGCAGGATTCTGGAGTGATGTTTAGTAGCGAGGCAATTTCCTTATAGCTCAAATTCATATAGAGGAATGTTAGAAACCGAATATCATTGGGTGTTAGTTTGGGGTGCTGCGATCTTAGTCTATCAAGAAAACCTTGGTTTAACTCTTCAAAATGCATAAAAAAGCTATCCCATTGCGTATCTTTTTTTAAGTGCTTTTTTAAATCGTTTACTTGATTTTTTAAGGGGGTATTGGTTGCAATTTGGGTGTTTATGGACAACGATTGAACCACCTCTTCAATAAGTTCATTTTTACTTGCCAAATACATGGCTTTTGCTGTCAATTCTCTGTTTTTTATATCCAATTCGTTTTTAAGACGTTCTTTTTCCAACAATTCCATGGCTACTTTTTCACGATGTTTTTCTTCAATTAATAAGTGATCGCTGATCTCTTTGGCCAATTCCAGTTCAACAATCCTTTTTCGCTGTTTGTGTTTGAGGGAATTGTTTTTGTATATCCAAATTAAAAAACCCATAATGAGTATTACACCAATAATTAAAATATAAAAAAACTGTTTTTCTTGTTTTAATGTTTTTTTACTTTCCAAAAGTTCGTGTTGGTAATTCTGGATTTGGAACTTTACTTTTTCACTTTTAAACAAGGCCGTATTCTTAATAGCATATAGTGAATCTGTAGCTATGATTACCGAATCTTTATAGGCCATCGCCTTTTTAAATTCAAATGTTTCACCATATAGCGTAGCAAGACGATTATAAATAGCTACACGTCCCTCTATGTTTTCTTGAGCTGAACGAGCAAGCAACGCATATCCCTGAGCAGTTTTAAATTGATTTTGCTTTTCATAAATCTCGGTTAAAATCAGTAAAATAGTAATTTTATCATTAACCGTAATTTGTTCTTTTAGTAGTGATAAATTCTCTATTTGCGGTAGAATTTCTAAAGCCAATTTTTCCGCTTTTCTATATTGGTTTCTTAAAAGCAGGTTTTCAGACTTTGCTATTTTCGCTTGTAACAATACATTGGGAGTATCATTCAATAAGGGCAACGCTTCTTCAATATAGTGTTCAGCAAGATCCAATTCTCCCATATTGTTCAGTACCAAAGCCAAATTAATACCATAGGAACCTATTTGCTTTTTATTGTCAAGTTTTTTAGCAATCTCATAGGCTTTAAAAAAAGATTCTTTAGCTTTTTTTGGATCCTTTTCTTCAATATATAAAACCCCGATATTATTAAAAACTGCCATTTCCTGCTTTGGGCCAAGATGCTTCATTGCAATTTCATACGCTTGCAAATAATACTGAAATGCCTCTCCATAATCCAACATTAAGTAATAATTGGTGCCAATATTTAAAGTTGCATTAAAGGCTTGTGTGTACCATTCATTTCGCATGGCAATCTCTTTTGCCGCAATTAATTGTTCAATGGATTTAGTGTGCTCTTTCTCAGATAAATATTTCACTCCCAAGTCAATACGCTCTATTACATTAGATTGAGCTTCTATTTGCGCAAAGAGCTTTAAGGGAACTAGGCTAGTTAGCAATAATAGGGTCGCATAAATATATGAACGCATTCTTTTTTAAAATTTAAAATGGATATCTGAATTTGATTTATTTATTGGGGTAATAGAAGATGAATTCTGAAGTTTTGAGATTGAATCGCTTTTTATTATGACGTCTATTGCAGCTATATGTTACATAATTATATTTAGTAAGCCTATATGGCTGTATAATTTAAAAATTATTTAAGATCATTTTTTGGCAACTATAAAAGATATAAGTAGTTAAAGAACTGTCAACTTGGGTAAATTTTTGTGACTTCTATTTTCCCTATCTTTAATCCATTGTTCTTAATTAAAGAGATTCCTTTTTATTGAATATAATTTTTAGCATTGAGGTAGTTATTTAGTTTATTTCACTAAAGTTCAATTTTTCTTTCTCCCAATTCCAAATTGACATTCCAAAATTTCCAGAATCTTCAATAACTTTCATTTTATTATTGCTTATTATTTCAATAACTATTTTTCCATTTAAATTACCTTTTCCAACAGAAATATCAGACCAATCTAAAGTTATTCGGTTATCAGTTATGGTTCCATTTCCAACGTGACACCAATTTTCTCCCAGCTCATTTTTCGCTGTCTTGTTATTCATTCCTAACCAAAAGACCTTATTTTCAACAACATTAATCCAAAATAAATTTCTCCCAGTTGATTTCCAAACGCCATTTTTAATCAAAACAGTTTCCTTTTTAATTATATTATTCATTTTTATAAAGACATTAGTAAATTGCTCTCGCACTTTCTTGTTTCAGCACTTTTATTTGGTTGTGCCAAAAATATCAATTGCATAAACTTTAATATCAGGATAGATTTCAAGTGCAACTGAATAAGAGCATTTGACCCGCGAACTAATGTTAAAGTTTGTTTTG